>JBAUHP010000444.1:0-1840 GCA_049680345.1 Albidovulum sp.
CGGTGGCTTCGCTGAAAGCTTTCTTGGACCATTCCGCATAGCATTCTTTTGCGATATCGGGCCCCATCCGCCGGATCATGTCGTCCAGGTCCATCTTTGTCGCTGACACAACCGGCGGCGTATCGCTGCTCAGGATTTGCTGTTGCAGACGTGCCATCGTCAATGACGCAACGCCGACCTGCTGGCCATGCAATGTTCCTGGATGGCGATCCCGTGCAAAACAGTCGATGTAGTGGGAGATCTGATGCTCGCCCATCGAGCCGTGATTTGAGACGCCGGTAATCGCAATCCCAAGGCCACACAGCGTCAGCACACGATAAAGGCTTGCAATCGCGCCAATATCGCCCTGCGGCAAAAGCCCTGCCTTGCTGTTGAGAATGCGTTCATCGGCCTCTTGGATGAGATAGGGAGAGGACCAGTAGGCCGATCCAAGAAGCCGGTGCGACATCCACCAGTCAACCTGCGCCACAGATCGCGCAAGGCAATCGGCAAAGCCGGCCGCCGCCAGATAGGGTGGGGCATTCGCCGATACCGTGAGGTCAACGAAAAAGCCTTTGGGTGCCTGCGCGGGAAGCGAAACCTTGAGACCCGAGGCGAGATTCATCGACGCCGTCGATGAGGTATAGCCATTCATCGACGCGGCGGTTCCGAACACGCAATAGCCCCGGCCATCCAGATGCGTGGCATATTTGCACAGATCGTTGATCGTGCCAGAGCCCACGGCGACGACCGCCTCAAATGGTTTGAGCCGGGTTCTGAGACGTTCGACCGTCTCGAGATCGGCATGCGGATGGTCAAGAATGACTGGCGTGACGGGGCCGAGAGGTTTCAAGGCTTTGGCAATACGGGCGCCCAAAGCGTCGTAAGTTGCGGCGTCGGATACGACTGCGAAAGTGTTCCCCAGATTAAGGGGGCGTACAAGGTCCACCTCTGCTCCGTCCAGCGTTTCACTGAAAACGATGGATTCGTAGTCCACTTCCATGACCCGGCCAAGTTCCGGATTGAACCATTTGCCGGCGACGATCTCGTCGATCAATGCGGTCCAACCGGCCTGGCCCGGCTTCGATGACAATGCATTCGCCGTCGACATTTACATCCCTTCTTGCCTAATTTCTTTCATTTGTGTCTAATGGCTTTGCAAATGTCAACATTCTTCGCTGTTGGCAGAGTTGGCAGGGTTAGCGTAAAGCAATACGGATCTGGCTCGAACGGATCGGGATCCCTTAGTCTTCGAGGTGCTATGTCTGACGCGACATCTAAAAATACTGCCCGACGCAGCATGAAACCGGACGTGCCGCGCGAATTCCCCGACATATTGACCTGGGCGGCTTGGCTCTATTTCGTTGATGAGTTGACTCAAAGTGAGGTCGCAGAGCGGGTCGGGGTGTCGCGCGTAACCGTGATAAAGCTGTTGAATGAGGCCAAATCCAAGGGGATAGTCAGCATCCGCATGAGCCCGGACGTCGCATCCCGGACCGTCACGTCGCGCAGATTATCCGAGGCTTTTGGCCTGAACAGCGCTTTGATCATTCCCGATGGTGTCAATGCGTCACTGACCGAACGGCTGGGCAGGGCGGGCGCTTTTGCGATAACCGAGGCCCTGCAGGCGGGAGACGTGATCGGTGTCGCCTGGGGGCGGACAGTTCTGTCGATGGCGCGAAATGTCACTTTGGAGCACCCGGTTGAAAACCTGACTGTTGTTCAGGTTTCGGCAAGCCCGAATGGGCTGTCCGCCGATTTTTCGCCTGAACTCTGCTCGTCGCTTCTTGCCAATCAGCTTGGCGCCAAAAGCGTAAACCTGCTGGCCCCTGCGATCGTTTCCAGTCCTGAACTGCGGGCA
>JBAUHP010000445.1:0-10003 GCA_049680345.1 Albidovulum sp.
CGCGGCCTACGCCCTGGCCCCCTTGCCGCAAGAAGAGGTTCGCCGCACCTTTTGCGGCACCTGAGACTTGTAGCGTTCCGCGTTAGACCTGAAGCATCTGACGCAGCCAGAAATCAAAGATTTGGGCCAAGATCAGGATCGAACCGGCCGGTTGATCAAGATGATCCCAATCGCCACAAGGGCCGCCGCCACAAGGATGGGCAGGCCCACATGCTCCTCCAGCACCAGCCAGCCCATGAACACGCCAAAGACCGGGGTCAAAAACGAAAAACTTGCCACCGATCCCGCTGGGTAAACCGTCAAAAGCCACAGCCAGAACATATAGCCCGCCGTCACGACCAAAACCCCTTGAAAGGCCAGCCCGGCAATGTGGATTGGCTGAAAATCCCGGATCAACGGGCCAAAGAACGGCGCCAAGCCCACCAACAGCACGGCTGAGACCAGTACTTGCCAAAAAAGCTGCATCTCGGGGCGCTCTTCGCGCAGATTGGTGCCGCGCACCACCAGCGCAATGCCGGCCCAGCCCCAAGCCGCCATCAACGCAAAAAGATCGCCCAACAGGCTGGCCTGACCCGGCCCCGACGGGCGGGCCAGCATCGCCAAGGCAACGCCCACAAAGGCCAAGACCAGCCCCAGCGCCTTCAGCCCCGTAACCCGTTCACCAGGCAAGACAAAATGCGCAGCCAGCGTCAGCCAGACCGGCATCGAATACAAGATGATAGAGGTGCGGGTGACGGTGGTCAGATCCAGTGCCAAGAACAAGCAGATGAATTCCACCGAGAATGCGACACCCGCCAGCACCCCAGCGGCCGCATAGCGCCGCTGAAGCCGCACCGGCCGCCCCATAACCCGCATCCACAACATCAGGCAGATGATCGCGATGACAGATCGTAACCCGGCAAAAAACACCGGCTGCAAGCCTTGATTGACGAATTTTATGACGATCTGGTTGAAGGCCAGAAACAGCGAAAATCCGGTCAAAGACACCGCCCCGAACATATCCATCTGACGTTTGTTCTGCATCCCCGGCCCCATGTGATTTGGCCGCGACCCCATAGCAGGGCCAAGGGATTGTCAATTGCGCAATGCCAGGTGCTGGCTCGGTTTTGGCAATAACGTGGCTTCGGCCATCGGTGCGATGCGGGCTTTTGCTGGAAAACAAAGGCTCAGACCGTGGTTATGGCGGCGGGGCTGCGCCTGTGAAAAGGCTTAATATCCCCTTAACGAAAACCAGGCATCACTGTGTTTTCAAAGCCTTGCGAAAAATTTCACTGTGAAAATCTGCTGATTTTCACACCCCAATGAGAAAAGCCGCCCCAAGGGGCGGCCTTTCAAGTCAGATCTTAAAAGATCAAAGTTCGTCCAGCGCCTCGATAGCTTTTTGAAGCTTTTCTTTGGTCACGGTCTTTTCGGTAACCTTGGCTCCGGCCACGATCAGATCAACGACTTTGTCTTCGAAAAGCGGCGCGCGCAGCTGTTGCTGCATTTGCGGGTTCTTTTGGACATATTCAAAGAACGCGCGTTCCTGGCCGGGATATTGCCGGGCCTGATTCATCACAGCCTGGGTCATCTCGGCGTCAGAAACGTCGACCTTTTCCTTGCGTCCGATCTCGGCCAGCAACAGCCCCAGACGCACCCGGCGTTCAGCCAGTTTTTTGTGCTCATCCGTGGTGTCGATATCATGGTCATGGCCATGGTGATCGGGGTTGTCGTCATGCCAAAGCTGGTGGGCAATCTGATTTGCCTCGGCTTCAACCAGACTTGGCGGCAAATCAAACTTGACCAATCCGTCCAGCTGATCAAGCAAGGCACGTTTCATCACCGCGCGGGCAGCACCGGAATATTCTGCCTCCAGACGCTCCGCGATCTGTACCTTGAGGGCGGCAAGATCGTCAGAGCCGAATTTCTTCGCCATCTCATCATCGATCTCGGCGGCTTTGGGGCCGTTGACCGATTTCACCTTGCAGTCAAAGACAGCCGCTTTGCCGGCCAGATGTGCCGCACCATATTCATCGGGGAAGCTGACGTTCACGGCGACTTCATCGCCTGCCTTGGCACCGACCAGTTGCGCCTCAAAGCCCGGGATGAAAGAGTTTGATCCAAGTACCAGCGGGTAATCTTCCCCGGCACCGCCTTCAAACGCCTCGCCATCAACCTTGCCAAGAAAATCAATCACGACCTGATCGCCATCTTTGGCTTTCGATCCTTTTTTCTTTTCCTCAAAGGACTGCGCCGATTTGGCAAGATTTTCCAAAGCCTCGGTCACAGCCTTGTCTTCGGCCTTGACCACCAGCTTTTCAAGCTTGACCTTGCCGGTATCCAGATCCGGAATCTCTGGCAGGGCTTCATAGGACATCTCTACAACGACGTCGCTGCCCTCTTTCCAGGTCTCGCCGTTTTGCATCTCGACCTTGGGCTGCATGGCAGGGCGATCGCCGCTCGCGTCAAAATGCGACTTCATGGCAGCGTCGATGGCCTCTTGCATCGCTTCGCCCATGATCCGCTGGCCGAACTGCTTGCGCAGCATCGCCATCGGCACCTTGCCCTTGCGAAAGCCCTTGATCTCAACCTCGGGCTGCGCCTCTAGCAGCTTTTCGGTGACTTTCTCTTCCAGCTGAGCTGCGGATACGGTGATCGTATAGCCGCGCTTCAGACCGTCGTTCAGGGTCTCAGTGACCTGCATTCCTTCGTCCTCTTTCCCTTTTGGTGCGGGTGGAGGGACTTGAACCCCCACGCCTTGCGGCGCCAGAACCTAAATCTGGTGCGTCTGCCAATTTCGCCACACCCGCAGTAACCAAAGAAGCGGCCAGGCAAGGGCCGCATCCAAATCCGCGCCCTTCTAGCAAGAAGCCTCAGACGATGCGAGCGTAAAAATGCATCTGGCCCCGGCCACGGAAAACTCACAAGCAAAACGCAATTTTGACAAAATTGGATCCGCAAATGCCCTCAACGCTCAGGGGAAAACACAATGTCCATGCCAGCAGATGATCAGATGCAGGGTGAAACGGTCGAGGTCCAGCTTGCCCAACGCACGCGCGGCATCGCTTCGGGTACGGTTGTTGCTACTTTGGATGGTTATCTGCCGGTGGATTTCCTATCGGCGGGCGACAGGGTCGTCACCCGCGCTGGCATGCGCATTTTGCGCAAAATCGCGGTTGAACGCTTTTCCGGCCAAGCCGTGCGCATCGGTGCATCGGCGCTTGGCCATGACCGCCCAGAACAGGATTTAACCTTACCGGCTGACACGTTGATATTGTTGCGCGATTGGCGCGCGCAGGCGATTTATGGGCAAGATCAGGCGCTGGTGCCGGTAGAGCGGTTGGTGGATGGCGAATATGTCGTGCGCGAAGATGTGCTGGGCATGCGGCTTTATGAGCTGATCTTTGACACCCCTCAAATCGTCTATGCCGAAGGGGTCGAGATTTACTGTAGCGGCCTGCCAGCGGCTGAAGAAGCACCCAAGACAAAAGTTGAGGCTGGGGCCGAAGCGGTAAGCCAGCCCTGATTCGGCGCAGGCCTAAAGGCCCAGCGCCCGGAAGACAGATGGCAGCTGTTCGGGCAAATCCTCGGCAATCAACCCCGGACCAAACGCCCTTGCGCATTCCACATGCAGCCATGCGCCGGTTTCTGCGGCCTCCATCGGCGCGAATCCGCGCGCCATAAGTCCGGTGATGAACCCCGCCAGCACGTCGCCCGATCCTGCGGTCGCGAGCCAGGGGGCTGCGCGGTCGTAATGCGCCGAGTTGATGCTGCACCGGCCCTCAGAGTCGGCAATCACCGTGTCCGGCCCCTTGTAGAGGACGACGCAACCCGCGCGTTTCGCCGCCTCGCGCGTTGCGTCGACCTTGGAATAGGCCGGGCCTTTTGTCGCCGGGGCCGCGAGTTTCTCGGCGATGTCGGGGAAGAGCCGGGCGAATTCGCCGGCATGGGGAGTGAGGACGCAGTTGGAGTGGAGGGCTGCAAAGAGGCCGGGTTCGCGGGCGAGGATCGTCAGCGCATCGGCGTCGAGGACGATGGCGCGGGGTGCCCCCCACCCCTCTCCCCTCCCCACGAGGGGGAGGGGAAGCGCCTCACTGTCGCCGCCTGCGCGGTGCGGCTGACCATCGCGGCCCCCCTCCCCCTCGTGGGGAGGGGATGGGGGTGGGGGGACACGCTCCGCAACCCCAAGCGCCGCCGCCACCAGCGCCACCTCCCGCTCCCCGGTCCCGAACCCCGGCCCGAGGCAGAGCGCGTTGATCCGCTTGTCCTCCAGAACGGGGGCAAAGGCGTCGGCATCGGCCACAGGCTTCAGCATTACCGCATCGAGCCGGGCCGCATTTTCCGTTAGCGCCTCGGGCGGGCAGCCGACGGTGACGAGCCCCGCCCCTATCCTGAGCGCCCCCCGCGCAGCGAGGCGGGCCGCGCCGCCCTTCGCCGGTCCACCGGAGCAGATCAGGGCGTGGCCGTGAGTGTATTTGTGGGCCAATGAAAGCTTGCCAAGAGATGCCGCCCCCGTCAGCCGAACGCTAAACACATCGGCATTCTGGCGCAGGCCTATATCGGCGACTTTCACCCTATTGCACCCGTAGGCACCGCCATACGCCTTGCAACCTTCACTTAAAAAATGCCCAATTTTCGGACGATGAAATGTCACGGTCAAATGCGTCGGCAGTGCACCCATATCACGACCGCTGTCACTGCACATGCCGCTCGGCACATCCACGGCCACAAACCGTGTCTGGCTAGGTTCGTGCGCGAAATGAGCGAGCGGGCCGGGCATAAGTCCCTGCCAGGTAGCGTCGGTGTCGTCCGGCATCGGACGTGTCAGGCCGGTACCAAATAGCGCATCAATGACCAAATCGTAGTCGGGGCCCTCATCTTCTAGTCTCAGACGCTGTGCATCATCGTCCCAAAGCGCCACCTCCCCCATGCCCCCCCACCGCTCATAATTCACTCTCGCATCCGGTGGCAGCTTCAAAGGGTCGCCGTACAAAAACACCTCCACCTCCCAGCCCCATTCCTTCAGCAGCCGCGCCACGACGAACCCGTCGCCGCCGTTGTTGCCCGGGCCGCACAGCACGACTGCCCGGTGCGAGGTGGCTTTCAACTCCGGCCATTCCTCGAAGATCGCCTCGACCACGCCGCGCCCCGCGCGCTCCATCAGCTCCAACCCGGTAACCTCGCCACTGGCGATTGCGGCTTGTTCAATGGCGCGCATCTGGGCGGCGGTAAGGAGTTCGGTCATATCAATGGCTCCAAAGTTTTCAAACCGCCCAAAGATTAGGCAAACCGCGCAAAAGTCAGGCGTCTCGCATGGAATCTGAGCGGTGCGCCGCCCAACCCCAGCCTAGCCAATTGCCCCCCCTCAATGAAAGTGCTGACTGCCCCCAAGACCCGCAAATACAGGGAGCAAGCCCGATGAAAAAGATCGAAGCAATCATAAAGCCTTTCAAACTTGACGAGGTGAAAGAGGCTTTGCAAGAGGTCGGCATTCAGGGCCTCTCGGTGATCGAGGTCAAGGGCTTTGGTCGCCAGAAGGGCCATACCGAACTTTACCGGGGTGCCGAATATGTGGTCGACTTCCTGCCCAAGGTGAAAATCGAAGTGGTGCTGCCAGATGATATGGTCGAAGCCGCGATTGAGGCGATCATATCGGCCGCGCGCACCGACAAGATCGGCGACGGCAAGATCTTCGTCACCCCGGTTGAACAGGTTATCCGCATCCGCACCGGAGAGACCGGCGAAGACGCGATCTGATCTGCGGATCAATCTGCGGATCAATCTGCGGGCATTTTTCAAAAACACAAACCAGAACACACTGTCAGAAGGAAACTCAAAATGAGCGCCAAAGACGTTCTCAAGCTGATCAAGGACGAAGAGGTCGAATATGTCGACGTCCGCTTCACCGATCCGCGCGGCAAGTTGCAGCATGTGACATTGATCGTTGATATCATTGATGAAGAATGGTTCGACGAAGGCTTCATGTTTGACGGATCGTCGATCGCGGGCTGGAAGTCGATTGACCAGTCCGACATGAAGCTGATCCCTGACACATCTTCGGTCTATATTGATCCCTTCTATGCCGAAAAAACCCTTTGTGTGCATTGCAATGTGGTAGAGCCGGACACCGGTGAACCCTATAGCCGCGACCCGCGTGGCACGGCGGCCAAGGCAGAAGCCTACCTCAAGTCAACCGGCATTGGCGACGTGTCATATTTCGGGCCCGAGGCTGAGTTCTTCTTGTTCGACGACGTGCGTTATTCGGTGTCGATGAACAAAGTGTCGTTTGAAGTTGATGGGGCAGATGCCGCCTGGAACAGCGACACATCTTATGAGATGGGCAACTCGGGCCACCGTCCGGGCGTCAAGGGCGGATACTTCCCGGTCAACCCGATTGACGCAGCACAAGATCTGCGCGGCGAGATGCTTTCAACCATGAAACGCATGGGCATCAAAGTTGACAAGCACCACCATGAAGTCGGTTCAACCCAGCACGAACTTGGCATGATCTTCGGCGGTCTGGTCGAACAGGCCGACAACATGCAAAAGTATAAATATGTGATCCACAATGTGGCCCATGCCTACGGCAAATCGGCAACCTTCATGCCAAAGCCGATCAAGGGCGATAACGGATCTGGCATGCATGTGAACATGTCGATCTGGAAAGACGGCAAGCCCTTGTTTGCGGGGGACAAATACGCCGATCTGAGCCAAGAAGCCCTGTGGTTCATCGGCGGCATCCTCAAGCACGCCAAGGCGCTGAACGCGCTGACCAACCCATCGACCAACGCCTATAAGCGCCTGATCCCGGGCTTTGAGGCCCCGGTTCTGCGCGCCTATTCGGCCCGCAACCGCTCAGGCTGCGTGCGGATCCCGTGGACGGAAAGCCCCAAGGCCAAGCGCGTTGAGGCCCGCTTCCCCGATCCTTCGGCAAACCCCTATCTGTGCTTTGCAGCGCTTTTGATGGCCGGTCTTGACGGTATCAAGAACAAGATCGATCCGGGCCCGGCCTCGGACAAGGACCTGTACGATCTGCCGCCTGAAGAGCTGGCCGAAATCCCGACGGTTTGCGGCAGCTTGCGCGAAGCGCTGGAAGAGCTGGAAAAGGATCACGATTTCTTGCTGGCCGGTGACGTGTTCACCAAGGATCAGCTTGAAGGCTACATGGCCCTGAAGTGGGAAGAGGTTTACGCCTTTGAACATACCCCACATCCGGTCGAGTATCAGCTTTACTATTCTTGCTGACACGGCCAACCAGATCACCGCAAAAGGCCCCCGCCAAGGGGGCCTTCTTGCATTCGGCCCCCCATTACTCCGGGCAGCCCTGACCACCCCATCACATGATCTTCACGGCGCCCCCCCCAAACGTGAGGTTTCGTGATTAGCCCGCACCAATCCACCAAGTTAGCTTTCCCCAAGCGCCCGCTTTGGTGCGCAATCAATGGGGGGACTGACATGAAACATGGATACCTGACCGCAGGTGCAGCCGTTGCGGCAATCGCCTTAAGTGCTGGTGCCTTGTCCGCAAAAACCGTGACGATAACGATTACCAATCATCAGCAATCGGGCGGGCTGTACCTCACGCCGCTTTTGACCGCCTTTCACGATGGCAGCTTTGATGCGTTCAACAGCGGCGCATCCGCGAATGCTGGTGTGGAGCTTTTGGCAGAAGAGGGCGATCCTTCAGGCATTATCAACGCAAATCCCGGCGTGAAGACCGCCGTTATCACCTCGCCCGGCGGTTTTGCAGGTGCGCCTGTCATCGATCCCGGTGAAACCGCAACCCTAACCATTCAGCTTGATCCGGCGACGGAACGCTATTTCAGCTTTTTGTCGATGGTCATCCCGTCGAATGACAATTTCATCGGCAATAACAACCCGCTGGCCTATCAGCTATTCGACGCCGCAGGCCAGTTCACCAATATCGGCCCGATCAATATTCTTGGCGGCAATGTCTGGGATGCAGGAACCGAGGTGAACAACGGCGTGGGGGCTGCGTTCAACACTGCAGGCGGTACCGGCACAGATGAAGGCGGCGTCATCACCTTGCAATCCGACCTTAGCTTTCTTCTTGGCAGTACCACCCCAGCGGGCACCTCAGTAAGCAGCGTTCCGGGCGCGCGCGCGCTTTTTGCCACCATCCAGATTGCGGCAATCCCACTGCCTGCCGCATTGCCGATCTTTCTGGGCGGCCTTGGAATGCTTGGATTTGCCGCAAAGCGGCGCCGCCGCAACGCTTGAATGACGCGGCCGGGCCGCCAGATAAATGGCTTGGCCCGGCAGGGCCTCAATTTGATAATGAAATCAGAACGCCCGCTCACCATCTGACATATACGCGCGCAGGGCGTTTTCTTGCGCGCCTGTCAGGTCCGTGCGTCTGACAACATAGGTGTGAATGGAAAACACAACCGCCCCAGTTTGCGGCAAGCGCCTGAGGCATTGGCGTTCAGAGCGCACAAATGCCGCCGCACCACCGGGGCGTGGCCGGCTTTCGCCCTCGCGGCGCGGCTGGTGCAAATCGGTGTCATGGTAAAGAAAGACATTGGCGCGGCACAGAACCTGACCCGGGCGGATGGCATCGAAAAGACGCTGGACCCGCGTAGCAATCCCGCTGTCATAGCTTGGCACCGGCGCATGAATGCCGATCAACGGGCGCAAGAACTTTTGGGCCAGCGACCAGCTTGCCGGAAAACACAAGGCGGCTGCGGTCAGCACATGTTCCGCATCTTGTTTTTCCAAAATGCAAAAATCATCTTGGCAAAGCCGGGCGATCGTGGCCATCGGATCTGATCTTTCCAGCGGCACGGTTATGCCGTCCGGGCGGCGCAGCCCATCAGCTTGAACGTCAAAGCCGGGAAGCTGGCCCAAGGCCTCCACCAGCATAGTCAGCAATTCTTGCGCGGCGGGGCGCGCATCATTGCCCAAACGCAACACCACGTCAGGCTGGGCGGCCGTAAGGCTGTCGCGCAGCCTCATCTGTGCGGCGAAAGCATCATCGACCACGATCCAATCGCCCAGATCAACCGGGCGAATTCCCGGCAGTTTTCGTGCAACCGGGTCAGTCCAGGGCGCGAAGGGCAAGTGGGATTGAAAGATAGCGGTCATATAAGCACCTGAATAGGTGGAGTTTTGGCCTGAACATTAACCACACGCAGACCAAGCGCAATCTGCCAAAGCAGCAATAATGCCGTTAACCCTGGCACAAACGGCGCAAACGACCCTTCGCCATGTCGCTATTGGCGCGGCCAAAACGCATGGGTCGGCACATGCTGGTACCAGCAGCAAAGGTGTGTGACATGAACGAGCATTATTCGGATCGCCGCAAAATCGACCCCAACCGTGGCGCCACCCTGGGCGACGGCAGCCCTAATGATAACAACCGCATTGAGATCGGGCCAACCCAACTGGCCTTCGGCGAGTGGCAGGCCGCGGGGCTGGACTTGCCCAATCTTGAACGCATGCGTGAATATCGCTGGAAAAGGCTGACCAAGTCGATTGTTGATAGGGGCTGGGGTGGCTTGTTGATGTTCGATCCCTTGAACATCCGCTACGCCACTGACAGCACCAATATGCAGCTGTGGAACACCCATAACCCGTTTCGCGCACTGCTTTTATGCGCCGACGGCTATATGGTGATCTGGGATTACAAGAACTCCCCCTTCCTGTCGACCTTCAATCCACTGGTCCGCGAACAACGCTCGGGCGCTGATTTCTTCTATTTTGACCGGGGCGACAAAGCGGGCGATGCGGCCGCGCGTTTTGGCGCCGAGGTAAAGGATCTGATAGCGGCACACGGCGGTGCCAATTCCCGTCTTGGCGTCGACAAGATCATGATCCACGGTCTGCGCGCGCTTGAACGTCAGGGCTTTGAGATTATGGAGGGCGAGGAATGCACCGAAAAATCCCGCGCCATCAAAGGCCCTGATGAAATTCTTGCGATGCGCTGTGCCAGCCACGCTTGCGAAACCGCCGTGGCGGTGATGGAAAGGGCTTGTCGCGAGGGCGTCCCGGGCGGCGATATGTC
>JBAUHP010000446.1:0-2114 GCA_049680345.1 Albidovulum sp.
GCGGTCCGCGGCGATGCCGATCAAGGGGCGCAGATCGTCGCTCATGCGGGCGCTCCCAACGGGACATTGGCGGAAATCAGGAAATTGCGAAGCATTTGATGCCCGTGTTCAGAGGCAATGCTTTCGGGGTGGAATTGCACGCCTTCGATGGGCAATTCCTTGTGGCGCAGGCCCATGATCGTGCCGTCCTCAAGCCATGCGGTGACTTCAAGGCAATCTGGCAGGCTTTCACGTTCGACAACAAGCGAATGGTAGCGGGTGGCCTGAAAGGGCGAGGGCAGGCCGCGAAACACGCCGCGATCCGCGTGATGCATCGCGCCCATTTTGCCGTGGACGATTTCGTGGCACCGCACAACCCGGCCGCCGAAGGCCTGACCGATGGTCTGATGGCCCAGACATACGCCAAGCAGCGGGGTTTTGGTTTCGGCCGCAGCCTCGGTCAAGGCAAGGCAAATGCCTGCCTGGTCGGGATCGCAAGGACCGGGCGACAAAACGATTGCGGCCGGATCAAGCGCCATCGCCTCTTGCAGATCAAGCGCGTCATTGCGGCGCACCACAACATCTGCGCCAAGCTCGCCCAGATAATGGACGAGATTATAGGTGAAACTGTCGTAGTTATCGATCAAAAGCAGCATACCGAACCTTTTTTGCGCATTGGCCCCAAACAGTCAAATTCGGGGGTGAACCTTGACGCCTGTCGGGTTATACATGGGCCGAGCCGCGCCCCGTGGTCAAGGGCTTGAAGCGGACCTTTGAAGATGGGCAGGCACCGGAGGCAGGTGTGAGCAGAAGTTTCATCGCGGGAAGTATGGCCGGGGCGGCGTTTTGCCTTGTCGGTCTGGCATCGGTTTCACTGATGGCGCCGCCGCTTGTGCGCGCGGTGGACGATGGCGATCAGCCCGCAGGTGCGGTTGTGGTGGCCGATGCTGAGTTGCAGCCAGAGGTCGCGCCGATCGAAGAAAATGTTGAACCGGCAGTGGAAAATCCGCCCGCCGACTCAGCGCCTTCAGATCTGGCACTGGCGCCAGAGGTTACTGATACCCCCACAGTCCCCGTGGAAATTGATCCGTCTGAAGCCGTGGCGGCAGATGCGGCACCCGTTGAAAGCGAAGCCGCGTCTGCGCCAGATGTAAGTGTTGACCTACCCGCCGGATCGGAAATCTTGCAGCCGGATGCCGGTGCGGTCGCTGCGTCATCGCCGTCCGAACTTGGGCCCGATCAGCCGATGATTGATGCTTTGACGACGCCAGAGGTGGAAACCTCTTTGAACCTTGCGGAAATATCTGCCGGCAACCAGCCCGCAGGCGCGACAAAAGCGCCCGATGCGCCATCTGCCCCGAATGTGAATGATGTGGGCGCATTGGTGCAGCCGGGCACGGCCGTGACGCCAGAAATCAGCACGCCGGGGGCGTTGATCGCCGAATCCGGTGCCGCACCGGCACCGAATGAAGCCGGGCAGTTGTTGGAACAAACATTGGCGAGGTCGTCGGGCGCTGGCAATCAGGGTGGGGTTTTGCCACTGATTCCCGACGCCGACCGGGCCGTTGCCCCCGAGGTGCCCGAAGCGCTGCCCGAAGCACTGCCCGAAGCTCTGGCCGAAGCAATGGCAGAGGCATTGGCAGAAGCACCGGCAAAAGAGGCCGTCGATCTGGCTTTGGTTGAACCAGCCCCGGCCGAAGAAATCGCAAAGCCTGCCGACCAGACCGAGGCGCCGCAGGCCCCTGCTTTGCAGTTGCCGCAAGTCACACTTTTGCCGCAACCGTCAGAAGAGCCATTGGCCGATACGCAAAGTGCCGATGGCGGTACCGTCGAGGATGGTAAGCCGCGTGTAATCTCTCTTACCCCGTCAACGCTTGCCAAACGCCCCGAGCCGGGCCTGTCGCGCACGGTGTCGGGGGTGAAGATCAACCGCTTGCCGTCGATTGGCCAAGATGCGGCCGCTGAAGATGATGCAGTGGCGGATGCAGAGGACGTGCCCGGCGAAGATATCTTGGCGGCGGATGAAACCCCGCAAGGTGCGGCCAGCCGCTATGCCGCAGATTTTACCAATGCCGAAGGCAAGCCATTGATGGCCGTGATGTTGTTCGACATCGGGGTTGAGGCGGGCGGGCTGG
>JBAUHP010000447.1:0-1900 GCA_049680345.1 Albidovulum sp.
TACCGATGGTCTCGTCAGGTTACGCCAGAATATTTGACAGAAGATGTAAGTGGCATCCGCCCGCCTTCTGACTGGCCATTATGGCCAATCAGAGTAACGCGCGCGCAGGGGCTGTCCAGTGCGGATCAGTGATCCAGCGACATCACGGTGGCGATTGTTAACGCACCAAAGCCGTTGAAGGTGGTATTGGTGGCGGTCGAATAGGCCCCCATGCCCGAAATCACCACGTAATCGCCCTCTTCGGTCGTGCTTGGCAAGGCAACCTCGCCCGGCAGCCGGTCAACGGAATCGCAGGTCGGGCCAAAGACCACAAAGCCGCGCTCTTCGCCCGTGCGCCGCGCGCCCTTGGCATCCAGCACCGCCACCCGGTTGATCATGCCGGTCAGCGGCAATTCATCCATGCAACCATAGGTGCCGTCGTTCAAGAACACATGATCGCCGTCGCGCACCCCCTTGATCCGGGTCGCAAGGCTCATGCTTTCCGCGACAAGCCCGCGCCCCGGTTCGCAGACCAGTGCCGGGCGCTCATCGCCAAACACCTCGGTCGCCACCCGGTCGATCAGGCCAAAGATCGCCGCAAGCTGCGGCAACTCGCCCGATTGGCGGTGCGATGGGAAACCACCGCCCACATTCAAGCGGCGCGCTTGCACGCCCGCTTGGCGGCAAATATCGGCCGCCGCCCGGATATAGCTGTCCCAGGCCATCGGATCGGTGCATTGGGTTCCCGGATGGAAGGTCAGCGAGGCGATGAAACCCGCGTCCTTGACGGTTCTAAGCATTTCGGCGGCCATCTCGACGCTGGCCCCGAATTTCGCCCCGAAATTATACGCAGCCCCTTGCACCGGCAGTTTGAAGCGCACGGTGATTTCGGTATCTTCTGGCGGCACGATCTCGATCAGCTTTTGCAGCTCGGTCCGGCTGTCGACCGAATAAGACGCCACGCCATGTGCGACCGCAAAGGCAATCTCATGGCGCGCCCGCACCGGATTGTTGTAATGCATGACCGCCAAAGGTGCGGCCCGGTGGATCAGCGCAATCTCGGCAGGCGAGGCCACGTCAAACCCCTTGACCCCGGCGGCGATCAGATTTTGCACCACCATTTCATCGGGGTTGGCCTTGACCGCATAGGTCACCAGACCGGGAAAGCCGTCAATGAACTGGCGCGCCGTGGCTTGCAGCACGGATGGCGCGAAAAACATCACCGGATGATCGGGTTCGTGATTGCGGATAAACTCCGAAGGTCCAGCCCAGATCGTTTTCGAAAGCCCCATCGGCGGATTCCCTTGCCAATAAGGCGCAGCCACCTTTTTACCCGGGCGCACCGGTTGGAAAGCGCTTACGCATTTAACCAAACCAGGCAAGGTACGTATGAGCCGCCCTTTTCCTGAAACGAGTTTGCGCGATATGGGGCACATTTCTATCGATCTAAATAGTAGATTTGTCGTGATATATCGTTAAAATGACGAAACAGGCAATCAAAGTGATAGGTGTTGCGCATGGACGACTTGGATAAGACAATGCTGGCTCTTCTGGGGGCAGATGCGCGCATTTCGGTGGCCACGCTGGCGCGCAGGCTCAAGGTCGCGCGGTCAACCATTCAGGCCCGGTTAGAGCGGTTGGAGACCACCGGCGTCATCGCAGGCTATACGGTCAAACTTGGCGAATCCGCCCGCCAGGGTCGCATCCGCGCCAGCATATTGCTCAGCATCGAGCCCCGCTCGCAGGCCAATATCGTCTCGCGCCTGCGCGCCATCCCCGAGGTCGAACGTGTCCATACCACAAGCGGTCGGGTCGATTTCTTGCTGCAAGTCTCGGCCCCCTCCACCAGCCAGCTTGACGCCCTTTTGGACCAGATAGGCGAGATGACCGGCGTCAGATCATCCGAAAGCCTGATCCACCT
>JBAUHP010000448.1:0-5983 GCA_049680345.1 Albidovulum sp.
GCATGAACGTGCTTTTGCTGGGGCCGGTGCCGACGCCGGGGGTGGGCTATCTCACCCGTTCGATGCGCGCCGATCTGGGGATCATGATTTCGGCCAGCCACAACCCGGCCCATGACAATGGCATCAAGTTCTTTGGCCCCGACGGGTTCAAGCTTGACGATGCGGCTGAGCTGCAGATCGAGGCGATGCTGGAGGGCGAGGTTGCCCTGGCCGCCCCGCAAAACATTGGCCGCGCCAAGCGGATTGACGACGGGCTGGGCCGCTATGTTGAATATGCCAAAACCACTTTTCCGGCGCGTGGTCAGTTGTCGGGGCTGAAAGTGGTGATCGATTGCGCCAATGGCGCGGCCTACAAGGCGGCCCCGCAAGCGCTTTGGGAATTGGGCGTCGATGTGGTGCCAGTTGGCGTGACGCCCAACGGGTTGAACATCAACGATCGCTGCGGATCGACCCATCCCGATACTGCGGCCGAGGCCGTGGTCGCGCATGGCGCGGATCTGGGCATCTGTCTTGATGGCGATGCCGATCGGGTGATTATCATAGATGAGACCGGTCAGGTCGCTGACGGCGATCAGTTCATGGCGCTTTTGGCGGCACGCTGGGCCGATGCGGGGCGGCTGAACCACGGCACGCTGGTGGCCTCAGTCATGTCGAACCTTGGGTTGGAGCGGTTCTTGACCGGGCGGGGTTTGCGGCTTGAACGCGCGCCCGTTGGTGACCGCTACGTTGTGGAGCGGATGCGCGAAGGCGGCTTCAACCTTGGAGGAGAGCAATCGGGCCATATCGTGATGACCGATTACGCCACCACCGGTGACGGTTTGATCGCGGCTTTGCAATTCCTGGCGGCGATGGCCGAAAGTGGCGAAAAGGCAAGTGTGCTGTCACGGCAGTTCGAAACCGTGCCGCAAATGTTGAAGAATGTAAGGTACCAGACCGGGCAAGAGCCGCTGAATGCGGTCGGCGTGCAAGCCATGATCAAGGATGCCGAAGCGCGGCTTGTCGGATCCGGGCGGCTTTTGATCCGCAAATCGGGGACCGAGCCGCTGATCCGGGTGATGGCGGAATGCGAGGATGAGGCATTGCTGAGCGAGGTGGTCGAAGGGATCGTTGCGGCGGTTGAAGCTGCGGTCTGAAACGTTTCAGACGCGGCGTTCGATAGATTAACCTATTGTTATTAAATTGAAAAACCTTCCCCGCGGGGAAGGTTTTGCGACATTGTTTAGTGCCGTCTCCGACGCCACTGGCTGATTGCAAGGCCGGCCAAGATCAGCACGAGGGCGGCAAAGAAACGCGGTGACAGGCTTTCTTTCAAGACCACCAGTCCAAAGACTGCCGACCAAAGTGGCACCTGATAATTGACCAGCGTCAGAAAGCTTGGACCGGCGGTGCGGATCACCTGTACCCGGATCAATGTGGCAAGGGCGGTTGGCACCAGACCAAGCACGATGATGGCGATGGTCGGGGTATCGAAGGCAAACTGGGGCACGCCTTCGACCGTCAGCATGACCGGCACCAGTGCCGTACTGCCGATCACAAGCGAAAGGCTGCCAAGCACCACCGGATCTATCGGCGGGCAAAGCCGCACGGTGATGGATGAGACGGCATAGCACAGGGCGGCCCCGACACAGGCCAGCCGCGGCAAGGCCGGGACGTCGCCGGTAAAAGCATCCGCGCCGATCAAGACCACAACCCCCAAGAAACCCAGCCCAAAGCCTGCGGCTTTGCGCAAGCTCATCAGCTCTCCGGGCACGAAGACATGCGCGAGGGGCACAAGGAACAGTGGCACGGCCGCCATGCAAAGCCCGGCGAAGGCCGAGGGCACGCTTTGCTGGCCCCAAGACAGCAAGAAGAAGGGCAAGGCCGTAGATAAAAGCCCGATGACCAGCAGATAAAGGCACAAACGCCGCGTCGGCTGCGGCCAAGTACTGCGGGTCATGCGTGCAAGCGCCAGCAGCATTGCCGCGCCAAGCACGGTGCGCGCGGTGGCCACGGTGACCGGGCCGTAGCCGCGAAGGGCCAGGGTGACAATCATGAAAGTGCCGCCCCAGATGAAGCCAAGGGCGATGATCGAAAGCCAGTTGGCAGGCGTCGGCTTTGGCATCAGGACCCCCTTGGTGAACTGTGTGACAGCATGGCCGCCGGTCGCGTTTGATGGTTTCGTTGCACGACGCATTGGCGCTTGTTTCGCGCTTATGGGCGGCTCGTGCAAGGGGTGCGGCGGCCCGGGACCCTGTGCCGGGCGGTTGCTGCCCGGGGGGCGTCTTGAGGGGGCAGGTGGGTAAGTCCGGGGGAGGCCCCCCGAACTTACCTTTGTTCAGACTGATCGAATTTCAGTTTTTCAATCAGTTGCGGGCTTTATCGACCATCTTGCCTTTGGAGATCCAAGGCATCATGGCGCGCAGCTTCTCGCCGACCTGTTCGATCTGATGTTCGTCATTCAGGCGGCGGGTGGCCTTGAAGGAGGGCTGGCCGACGGCGTTTTCAAGCATGAAGTCACGCACGAATTTGCCAGTCTGGATGTCGGTCAGAACCTCTTTCATCCGCGCCTTGGTTTCGGCATAGGGCAAGATGCGCGGGCCCGAGACGTATTCGCCGTATTCAGCGGTGTTCGAGATCGAGTAGTTCATATTGGCGATGCCGCCTTCGTAGATCAGATCGACGATCAGCTTCACTTCGTGCAGGCATTCGAAATAGGCCATTTCAGGCTCGTAACCAGCCTCGACCAGCGTCTCGAAGCCCATGCGGATGAGTTCGACAAGGCCGCCGCACAGCACGGCTTGTTCGCCGAAGAGGTCGGTTTCGCATTCCTGACGGAAGTTGGTCTCAATAATCCCCGAGCGGCCGCCGCCGATGCCGGAGCAATAGGAAAGACCCAGCTCCATCGCTTTGCCGGACGCGTCTTGATGGACGGCCACAAGGCACGGCACGCCGCCGCCTTTGGTATATTCGCCGCGCACGGTATGACCGGGGCCTTTGGGGGCCATCATGATGATATCGACGCCGGGTTTTGGCTCAATCAGGCCGAAATGGATGTTCAGGCCGTGGGCGAAAGCCATGGCGGCACCTTCGCGCAGGTTGTCATGCACGTATTTCTTGTAGGTTTCGGCCTGCAATTCGTCGGGCATGGTGAACATAATCAGATCGCACCAGGCGGCCGCTTCCGCGATACCCATGACCTTGAGGCCTTCGCCTTCGGCCTTCTTGGCGGAAGGCGAGCCTTCGCGAAGGGCGACGACAAGGTTCTTGGCGCCGCTGTCGCGCAGGTTCAGCGCATGGGCATGGCCCTGGCTGCCATAGCCGAGGATGGCGACTTTTTTGTCTTTGATCAGGTTGATGTCGCAATCGCGATCATAATAAACGCGCATGGGGCGCTCCTTTCAGGGGTTGATGCGGAGAGAATAGGCGTATTATGGGTTTGGAGATCGCAAAATTTGATGGTATTCGAATTTTCTGCGAAAATTCATGCGCGTTTCGATGGTTTTTGGAATAATTCATGCAGATTGACGACACGGATCGCCGTATCTTACGCCAGCTTATGGCGGAACCGGAACTGGCGGTGGGGGATCTGGCCACACGGGCGGGGGTGACTGCGGCCACGGCATGGCGGCGGCTTGGCAAGTTGACAGAGGCGGGGATCTTGCGCGGCCAGCATGCGGTGATTGATTGGCGTGCGCTGGGCTGGGCGGTGGAAGTGAGTTTGCGCTTCACGCTGGACAAGACCAACCCGCGGGCCTTCGATGAATTTCTGGAAGCCGCACGGCAGGTTCCCGAGGTGATCGAGATCCAGACATTCCTTGGCCGGGTCGATCTGCGCTTGAATGTGATTGCGCGGGACATGGGCCATTATCAGCAGATCTACCGCGACAAGATCCTGACCTTGCCGCATATCGCCGATATTGAAGCCTTGATGCTGGTATCAACCATCAAGGACAGCGGGAATTTGCCGTTATGATCGCCCTTGATGACACGGATCGGCTGATCTTGCGCGCCTTGGTGGCGGATGCTTCGCAAAGTGCAGGGGCCCTGGGGCGCAGCCTTGGCCTGAGCCAGCCTGCCTGCTGGCGCCGTATCCGGCGGCTGGAGGAGGCTGGGATCATCAAGGGCCGGCGGATCGATCTGGACGCCGAATCGCTGGGCTTTGGCGTTACCGTCTTTTTGGGCGTCAAGCTGGCCACCAAGGGCCGCGTGAGCCTTGAGGATTTTGAACGTGCGGCGACCGCCATTCCCGAAGTGCAGGTCGTACAGCACGTTCTTGGCCTTTACGATTACCGCTTGCGGGTCACTGCCCGCGATCTGGCTGATTTTGAGCGGGTCTTGCGCCGGAGGGTCATGACCCTGCCGGGGGTCGGAAATGTTGAAGCCAATGTGCTTTTGTCGGAGGAGCGACGGCCCGGGCCGCTTGGCTAGCGCGCAGCGCCTGCATCGGCCTTTGGTGTTGAACGGCCCATGGTTTTGGTCACAATATGTCGGTATGCAAAGGTAGGCTTTGCCTTTCGCCCGGCTCTGGTTTAGGCGAGGGCCGATTGATGAAGGAGAACCGCATGCCCGCCTTGTTGCCCAATATTGACCCTGATGGCCTTGAAGAATTTTCCGTTGTTTTCACTGACAGATCGCTGAACCATATGAGTCAGGCGTTCCAAGGGGTTATGCGCGATATCTCAGCTTTGCTGCGCGAAGTCTACGCGGCCGATGCGGTGGCTTTGGTGCCCGGTGGCGGGACTTACGCAATGGAAGCGGTGGCGCGGCAGTTCGCAACCGGCAAGCGCGCGCTGATCGTGCGCAATGGCTGGTTTTCGTTTCGCTGGACACAGATATTCGAGATGGGCGGCTTTGCCGGAGAAACCCATGTTGCCATGGCGCGCCAGGCCGGCAACGATGCGCAATCGCCCTTCGCGCCTGCGCCGATTGACGAGGTGGTGGCCGCCATTCGCGACAATCGCCCCGATGTGGTCTTTGCCCCGCATGTCGAAACCGCAAGCGGGATGATCTTGCCCGACGACTACCTGAAGGCGCTGGCCGATGCCGCGCATGAGGTGGGGGCCTTGTTCGTTCTCGATTGCATCGCTTCGGGTTGTGCCTGGGTTGATATGAAGGCGGTTGGGGTGGATGTGCTGATCTCGGCCCCGCAAAAGGGTTGGTCTGCCTCGCCATCGGCCGGTCTGGTGATGCTGTCGGCTGAGGCCGAAAAGCGGCTGGAGGCCAGCACCTCCAACAGCTTTGCGCTGGATCTGAAGAAATGGCGGGCGATAATGGCGGCTTATGAAGGCGGCGGGCATGCCTATCATGCCACGATGCCGACGGATGCTTTGCGCGCCTTCCGCGACACGATGGTTGAGACCAAGGATTACGGGTTTGAGCGTCTGCGCGCAGCGCAATGGGCGCTGGGCAATGGTGTGCGGGCGGCCTTGGCCGGACGTGGGGTTCTGTCGGTCGCAGCCGAAGGTTTTGGCGCGCCGGGTGTGGTGGTGAGTTTCACCAAGGATCCCGATATTCAAAACGGCAAGAAATTTGCAGCCCATGGTGTGCAGATCGCCGCGGGCGTGCCCTTGCAGGTGGGTGAGGGCGACGGCTACCGCAGCTTCCGCATCGGCCTGTTCGGTCTTGATAAGCTTTACGATGTTGAAGGTACAATCGCGCGGGTGGAAAAGGCGCTGGACGCGGCCCTGGCCTGAGCTTTCGGGCGACATCTGGTAGGGTGGGCGGTGCCCATCTTACCAATTATAGCGTTTCGCGTTAAGCCTGAATCACCTAACGCTGTCTGAAATCAAAGATTTGGGCGCGTTAGCTGATGAGTGATGTTTCAAGTTAAACGCGAAACGCTTTAACGCATCCCCAAGCCGGTTTTCATCAATACTTTGCGCAATGGGGCCAGCGCGTAAAGGGCGCTTAAAGCACCGGCGCGCAGGTCGCGCAAAGCCGGGGCCCCAAGCATTGCGCTGCGGTTCAAAAGATCAATGCCGGTCACACGCGCCTTGACCTCGGG
>JBAUHP010000449.1:0-2845 GCA_049680345.1 Albidovulum sp.
GATGTTCTCATCGGGGAAGGGGTTTGACTGGGCCACAGCCGAAGCGGTGTCCTTCGGTTCGCTGCTGGTCGAGGGCTATCCGGTGCGCCTGGCGGGGCAAGATTGCACGCGCGGCACCTTCTCTCAGCGCCATTCGGCCTTTGTCGATCAAACCACCGAAGACCGCCACTATCCGCTTAATCATATCCGTGCGGGCCAATCGCGTTACGAGGTGATTGATTCCATGCTGTCGGAATATGCGGTTCTGGGCTTTGAATACGGCTATTCGCTGGCCGAACCCAATGCGCTGGTGATGTGGGAGGCGCAGTTCGGCGATTTCGCCAATGGCGCGCAGATCATGTTCGATCAGTTCATTTCCTCGGGCGAAAGCAAATGGCTGCGGATGTCGGGCCTTGTGTGCTTGTTGCCGCATGGCTGGGAGGGTCAGGGCCCCGAACATTCCTCGGCCCGGCTTGAACGCTTCTTGCAGCAATGCGCGCAAGACAACTGGATCATCGCCAATTGCACAACCCCGGCCAACTACTTCCACATTCTGCGCCGTCAGCTGCACCGGAGCTTTCGCAAGCCCTTGGTGCTGATGACGCCAAAATCCCTGCTGCGTCACCCGATGTGCATCTCTGATGCCGCCGATTTCACCACCGGATCGACCTTCCACCGCGTCTTGTGGGACGATGCGCAAAAGGGCCATTCCGAAACCAAGCTGGTCGCCGACAAGAAGATCAAGCGCGTGGTGATGTGTTCGGGCAAAGTCTATTACGACCTTCTGGCCGAACGCGACGCACGCGGCATCGACGATATCTATCTGCTCAGGCTTGAACAGTTCTACCCCTTCCCCGCGCAAGCCGTCACCAAAGAGCTTGGGCGCTTCAAGGGTGCCGAGGTTATCTGGTGCCAGGAAGAACCCAAGAACCAAGGGGCCTGGACCTTTGTTGAACCCAATATCGAATGGGTGTTGGGCCGCAACAAGGCAAGCCAGCCGCGCCCCCGCTTTGTCGGGCGCCACGCCTCGGCCTCGCCTGCGACCGGGCTCGCAAGCCGTCACAAATTCGAACAAGAGGCGCTTGTCAACGAAGCGCTGACGCTGGAGGGCTGATGACAAAAATCCATGTTCCAACCCTGGGCGAAAGCATAACCGAGGCGACGGTGGCCACCTGGTTCAAAAAACCCGGTGATGCCGTCGCCGTCGATGAAATGCTGTGTGAGCTTGAGACAGATAAAGTCACCGTCGAGGTGCCAAGCCCGGTAGCAGGCCGCATGGGCGAAATCCATGCGGCGGAAGGCGCGACCGTCGCGGTCGGCGCACTTTTGGCCGAAATAGCGGCCGCTGGAGATGCGCCTGCGGCCACAGCTGCCGATTCAGATCCCGTTCAACCCGGTGCCCGTGGCGCCGCCGATAAATCCTCCCCAAAGGGTGCCGATGCAGCATCCGAAGCCAATGAGGGCAAAATGACTGATGTAATGGTGCCAACCTTGGGCGAAAGCGTCACCGAAGCGACGGTGGCGTCCTGGTTCAAGAAGGTCGGCGATGCCGTCGCCGTCGATGAAATGCTGTGTGAGTTGGAGACCGACAAGGTTTCGGTCGAAGTCCCCTCGCCGGTGGCAGGTGTCTTGACTGAAATCATCGCGGCGGAAGGGGCCACGGTTGATGCCAAAGCCCGCCTCGCGATTGTCAGCGAAGGGGCAACCGCCACCGCCAAACCCGCCGACGCCGCCCCGGCAGCTACCCCATCTGCGGCCCCTGCCCCGGCTTCGGCCAAAGATGTCGAAGACGCCCCCGCCGCCAAGAAAGCCATGGCCGAAGCCGGTGTCACCCGCGATCAGGTGCAAGCCACGGGCCGTGATGGCCGGGTGATGAAGGATGATGTGGCCCGCGCCGTCGCCGGTACCGCAGCCGCAGCCCCTGCGGTAGCCTCAGCCGTACCCGCCCCTGCCGCCGCCCCCCGCGCCCCCGTCGCCGCCCAGGATGCCGCGCGCGAAGAACGCGTCAAGATGACCCGCCTGCGCGCCACCATCGCGCGCCGCCTGAAAGACGCGCAAAACACCGCCGCCATGCTGACCACCTATAATGAGGTGGACATGTCAGCGGTGATGGAGTTGCGCAATGCCTACAAGGCCGATTTTGAGAAGAAACACGGGGTCAAACTTGGCTTCATGTCCTTCTTCGTCAAGGCCTGTAACCACGCGCTGAAAGAAGTGCCCGAGGTCAATGCCGAAATCGACGGCGGCGATGTGGTTTACAAGAACTACGTCCATATGGGCGTGGCCGTGGGCACCCCCACCGGCCTTGTGGTCCCGGTGGTGCGCGACGCCGATCAGATGTCCTTCGCGGCGATCGAGAAAAAGATCTCGGAACTTGGTCTGCGCGCCCGCGACGGCAAATTGTCGATGGCCGAGATGCAGGGCGGCAGCTTCACCATCTCCAACGGCGGTGTTTATGGCTCGCTCATGTCCTCGCCCATCCTCAACCCCCCGCAATCGGGGATCTTGGGAATGCACAAGATCCAGGACCGCCCGGTCGTGGTGGACGGCCAGATCGTGATCCGCCCGATGATGTATCTGGCGCTCAGCTACGATCACCGCGTTGTTGACGGCAAGGGCGCGGTGACGTTCCTGGTGCGGGTCAAAGAGGCGCTGGAAGATCCGCGGCGGTTGTTGATGGATCTGTGATCTGATGCGATTGCCAAGGGCTGCAAACGTCTTACGGGTGGCCATGTGGGTCTACATTGCCACCGCGTTATGGGGCCTTGGCACTATCTTGTCGCCGACACTTCCGGGCGACACCCTCTACGGCGTGACAGCCATTGGCATCGCGGTCTTAAGCGCGGTTCTGGGACTCGCTAGTCTT
>JBAUHP010000450.1:0-4933 GCA_049680345.1 Albidovulum sp.
ATCTGGCTGCGCGCCCGGGTGCTTGAACATCTGGGGGCGGGCGACAGCCTTTTGGTGATGGGCGATCTGAACGATGGCCCCGGGCTGGATGAATATGAAAAGCTTTTTGGCCGCTCTGGCGTCGAGATTGTTCTGGGTTGGGACGAGCCGCGCGAGGCAAGGTTGTTTGACCCGCATGCGCGGATGATCTTGGGCAAGAAACTGGCGGCGATACCGGCCACCGCGCGCTTTTATCTGGCGGATGAAAAGCGCTATTTCTCGGCCTTGCTGGATTACATCATGGTGTCACCCGATCTGCGCGCCAAGGATCCGAAATGGCGGATCTGGCATCCTTTTGACGATCCGGGATGCTACAAGGTTCCTGAGTTGCGCGAAGCGCTTTTGACCGCCTCCGATCATTTTCCGGTCAGCATTGACCTGCCGATTTAAGATCACCCGCTTACAATTTGGCGGCCGATGGGCTATATTGGGCAGATGAAAATACTTACCGCCATACCGCTGTGCCTTTGTTTGGCTGTGACCCCTGCAACGGGGCAAGAGGCTGATCCATCGCCGGGCGATGGGATGAACCTGATCGAAGAGGGGGCCAAGATCATCTTGCGCTCACTTCTTGATGATGTCGAACCGGCGATGAAGGAATTCAAGGACGGTATGGGCGAGGCGATGTCTGAAATGGGCCCGGCGCTGAAGGAGTTTTTCGCCAAGATCGACGATTTGCGCAACTACCATGCGCCCGAGATCTTGCCCAATGGCGATATCATCATGCGGCGCAAAACCCCGCTTGAACTAGGCCAGCCCGAACCCCCCGTTGAAATCGAAATCTGAGGACGCAGGCCTAACTTTCGGGTGCGATAACCTCGGCCTCGGCGCCAAGCGCGGTGGCAAGCGATTGGAACCGCGCCCTTGCCACTTCGCCGAAAAGCGGCTCGGACCCAAGTATCAGGGTCAGTCTGAGGGTTCCGGCGGTGGCATCATATTCCAAGGTTCCGGTTTTCTCCGGCGAACGGGCCGAAAGCATCGCGCCAAAGCGCATGGCTTTTCCCAAAACTTCTGCCTCTTGTATCTCTTGCGGCGTCAGCAAGGTGAACAGGGGTTCAAGCCGTGATCCGGCGCGCGAATTCTTGTAGCGGTGCAAAAGCGACAGGCCCAGGAACACCCGTTCCTGATGCGACAGCCCGCCCAGATTGGCGCGGGTTGCATTGTCAAAACACACCTCGGCCCGGTAGTCAGGGTGGGCGCGCCATGTGGTGTCATGCAACAGACAGGCCGCCTTGATCATCCGCATCCGGGCCGGTGGGGCATCGGCATAGATCGGCAACAGGAAGTTGAACAGTTTTTTGCCAAACCCCGGCATCCGCGCCATGGTTTGTTCTGCGTAGCGGCAAGCCTCGATCAAGGGGTCGCGGCGGCGCAACCGTGTTGGCATCTGCTCATAAAGCATGCCTTCGCGTATCCCGTAGGATGACACGTCAATCTCACTTGGATCAAAGGTCTGCACAAGTTGGCGCAACACATGGCTTGCCAATGGCACAAGCTCCATCCGGGCCGCAGACGTGCCGGTTTTTTGGCGCAAGGCCCCCAGATCGGTTTTGCCGATCCATTCAATCGTCTCAAGCAGCGATGCGGCGTCCATGCGGTATTCGTGCAAGACCGTCATCGGATAGCCGCGCCGTTCCATATCCAGCCGGGCAATGGCGCGCCACGAGCCGCCAACCAGATAGATACGTTCGTGATGGGTGCCCATTTCAGCGGCCAGATCTTCGACAATCTTGCGGATGTGATCGGTCAGGCCGGTCTTGCCACCTTCAAGCTGTTGCAAACGAAACGGTCCAAGTGGTGAGGTGACGCGCTTGCCGACGCTTGCATCCTTGATCTCGGCCAGTTCCATCGAATTGCCGCCGATGTCGCAAACCATGCCTTGCGCCTCGGGCCAGCCCAAAAGCACGCCCTGAGCCGAAAGTCGCGCCTCTTCCAGACCGTCTATGACCCATAGTTTAAGCCCGGTTTCGCGTTCGACCTGTTGGCGAAAATCGGCGCCATCCGCGGCCTCGCGCACGGCGGCGGTGGCCACACAGGTCAGCGGCGGCAGATCCATGCCCCGGGCAAGATGCGCAAAACGTTTGAGGGCCGCCAAAGCCCTTTCGCGGCCTTGCGGGTTCAGCGTGCCGGTTTCGGCAAGACCCTGGCCAAGGCCTGCCATGATCTTTTCATTGTAAAAATACGCGGGGCTGCGGGCGGCGCCGTCGAAAACCACCAGACGGACAGAGTTTGAACCGACGTCAACCACGCCCACCCGTTCCAGCGCGCGCGCCGAAGGATCGTCAAAAAGCGGATGCCCGAAAGGTACACCATCCTCTACCGGAAGTGTCGGCCTTTTGTTCACGTGGTGCCTCCGGTCAGGACGGTTTGAAAGAATCTTCTGGCCGATCTAACGCTCAATCAACCGAATGGGCAAGTCTGGGAACGTCCTTTGCCCCGGCTTTTCCCCGGCCAGAGAGCGACGGATTTTCCATGAAGAAGCGATGGCAGTTGAACAGATCATCGCGATTTTCGGGCAATTCACGCAAATAGCGGCCATTGGGTTGCAAGACCCAGCTTTGCGCCTCATCCGCAAGGTTCGCGGCCATGATCTGGCTGACGATCTGTGCCTTGACGGTATCATTCATGATCTCGACCAAGGTCTCAACCCGCCGGGTCAGGTTGCGGCCCATCCAGTCGGCGGACGAGATGAAGACCCGGGCCTTCTTGGACGGCAGGCCGTGCCCATTGCCAAAACAGATGATTCGGCTGTGTTCCAAGAACCGCCCGACGATGGATTTGACCCGGATGTTTTCCGAAAGCCCTTGAATGCCGGGGCGCAGCCCGCAGATGCCGCGCACCACCAGCTGGATTTTCACGCCTGCCTGTGAGGCGGCATAAAGCGCGTCGATAATATCAGGCTCGATCACCGAATTCATCTTGGCCCAGATCTCAGCCGGTTTTCCGGCGCGGGCGTGATCTGCCTCGGCGGCGATCAGTTCCAGCAGGCGGGGTTTGAGCGAGATCGGCGAGATCGAGAGGTTTTCAAGGCCCTCGGGCTGCACATAGCCCGACAGGTAGTTGAAAACCTTGGTCGCATCGCGCCCAAGGGCCGCGTCGCAGGTGAACAAGCTCAGATCGGTGTAAATACGCGCCGTGATCGGGTGGTAATTGCCGGTGCCGTAATGGGTGTAGGTCACAAGATTTTCGCCCTCGCGCCGCACCACGGTCGAGATTTTTGCATGGGTCTTGTAGTTCATGAAGCCGTAAACAACATGCGCGCCCGCCCGTTCCAGCCGCCGCGACTGCCGGATATTTGCGGCCTCATCAAAGCGGGCTTTCAGCTCTACCAGTGCGGTGACGGATTTGCCCGCTTCGGCGGCCTCGCAAAGGGCGGCCACGATCGGGCTGTCGTTGGATGTGCGGTAAAGCGTTTGCTTGATCGCCAGCACATTGGGGTCGGCCGCCGCTTGGGCCAAAAACCGCACCACCATGTCGAAGGTTTCATAGGGGTGATGCAGCAGCATGTCCTTGTGGCGGATCGCGGCAAACATATCGCCTTCGTGGTCTTGCACCCGTTCGGGGATGCGCGAGGTAAAGGCAGGCCATTGCAGATCGCGGCGGCTGTCGAGCACCAGCTCTTTCAGATCGGCCATGCCGACCATGCCCTTGACCTCGATCACCTCATCAGGGGAGACGTGAAGTTCCTCCATGATCAGATTGCGCAAGGTTTCGGGCGCACCTGCGGTGATCTTCATGCGGATCACCTGACCACGGCGGCGGCGCTTTAGGGCGGTTTCAAATTCGCGCACAAGATCTTCGGCCTCGTCCTCAACCTCCAGATCGCTGTCGCGCAAGACCCTAAAGGCGCAGTGGCCGGAATCGCGGTAGCCCGGAAAAAGAGAGCCGAGGTGCAAGAGCAGAAGTTCTTCGAGCGGCAAGAAACGCGCATTGCCGGGCAGGGCGATGAAGCGGCGGATCTGCTGGGGGATCGGCAAGAGGGCTTGCATACGCCGACCGTCGCTGGCGCGTTCCAGTTCCAGCGCCAGCGAAAAGCCGGTGTTGGGGATGAAGGGGAAGGGGTGTGCCGGGTCAATCGCAAGCGGCGAGAGGACCGGGAAAACCTTGTTGATGAAGTAATCGGCCAGGAAGGTGGCGTCGCTTTTGGTCAGTTTGCCACGGGTAAGCAAGCTGATGCCGGTGGTTTCCATTTCACGCTTAAGGCTGTTCCAGCCGTTTTGCTGGGCGGTCATCAAGGCGCGGGCATCATCATTGATCAGTTTGAGCTGTTCTGCCGGGCTCAGGCCGTCGTCCGAGGGGCTTGCATTGCCCGCGCGTGCAAGTTCGCGCAGACCGGCGACGCGGACGGTGTAGAATTCATCAAGGTTGGTGGCCGAAATGGACAAGAACCGCAGCCGCTCCAACAACGGCACCCTTGGATTGCGGCTTTCATCCAGCACCCGCCAGTTGAAGGCCAGCCAGCTAAGCTCTCGGTTGAAGAAACGGTGCGGCCCGGCGATGTCATCGCTTGAAAGCTCAACGGCTTTGGCGAAAGGCGCCTTGAGGAAATCTGCTTGCGTCATAGGGGGCTTATCAATTCACAATGTAACGGTGGGGTGACAGTAACATGGCAATGGCGAACGACCAGCCCAGATTATGGGCCCGGTGCGGCCCAACTGTCCAGAACCTCGGCCGCAAGGGCGCGGCCAACCGGGCGGCCCTCGGCCAAAGCGCGCGCATCAATGGCCGTCACAAGTGCATTGGCACTGGCGAAGGAACGGTCGATGCGGCCCAGAAGATAGGTGATCAGACTGGGGGGGGCTGCGACTTGCCGGTCAGAGAAAAGTTTGACCAGCACGGCGGCCAGCAGCGCGTCATCGGGGGGATTAAGCGTGGCCGTGGCACAAGCCTGCAA
>JBAUHP010000451.1:0-3466 GCA_049680345.1 Albidovulum sp.
CCCGGCATATCAAAATCAACCCGTAAGTGGTTGACAAGATAGCGCGAATAGCTTTCGGGCAGAAGGTCGGCATGGTTGGTCATCACCACAAATGCCGGTGGGCGGGTCTTGATCTGGGTCATATAGCGCAGCTTGATGCGGCGCCCCCCCGGTGCGGGCGGCGGATGCGCCTCGGTCATCGCCCCCAGCCATGGGTTCAACCGCGAGGTTGAAATCCGGCGGTTCCAGACATCATAGGCCTTCATGATCGCGCCGTGCAGCCGATCAAGCCCTTTGCCGGTCTTGGCCGACACAGTAACCATCGGCGCGCCGCGCAATTGCGGCAAAAGCCGCTCAAACGCCTCGCGCATTTCCTTCAGCTTTTCGGTCTTTTCGTCTTCAAGATCCCATTTGTTCACGGCCACAACCACGGCGCGGCCTTCGGTCTCGGCGAAATCGGCGATGCGCAGATCTTGCTGCTCAAACGGGATCGCCACGTCAAGCAACACCACCACCACTTCGGCAAAACGCACAGCGCGCAGGCCATCGGCGACCGACAGTTTTTCCAGCTTTTCGTTGATCCGTGCCTTCTTGCGCATGCCCGCGGTATCAAAAATCCGCATCGGCGTGTCCATGAACCGCGACTGCACGGAAATCGCATCGCGGGTGATCCCGGCTTCGGGGCCGGTCAACAGCCGGTCTTCACCGATGATCTTGTTGATCAGCGTCGATTTTCCGGCATTGGGCCGCCCGATTACGGCGATCTGCAGCGGTTTGGCATCGGTCGGCACGCGGGCCTTGCCATCGTCTTCGCCCTCGACCACATCGACGTTCACCTCGGGCGCATCACGGGCGGCGCGTTCTTCGAAGGTTTTCGCCAGCGGAAGCAACATATGGTAAAGCTCATCCAGCCCTTCGCCATGCTCGGCCGAAATGCGCAAAGGCTCACCAAGGCCCAAGGACCACGCATCGATCATACCGCCATCGGCGGCTTTGCCCTCGGCCTTGTTACCGGCCAAGATCACATTGGCGTTCTTCTTGCGCAAGATCTCGGCGAATACCTGATCGGTGGGGGTGACGCCGGCGCGCGCATCAATGACGAATAGGCAGATATCGGCCATTTCAACCGCGCGTTCGGTCAAACGCCGCATCCGGCCTTGAAGGCTGTCGTCGGTCACATCCTCCAGACCCGCGCTGTCAATCACGGTAAAGCGCAGATCGCCCAAGCGCGCGTCGCCCTCGCGCAGATCGCGCGTCACGCCGGGCTGGTCATCAACCAAGGCCAGTTTCCGGCCCACAAGCCGGTTAAAGAGAGTCGATTTGCCGACATTGGGGCGGCCGACGATGGCAAGGGTAAAGGACATGACAGGGCTTTCCAGACTGGCGAAGCTGCCCCTTTACACGGCTTTTCGCCTAGCGGAAAGCCAGAAGCTGCCCCGACTTCGAGACAACGTAAAGTGTTCCCCCCGCCACAACCGGTGCAGAGGCCGCACCACCCTTCAATTCGACCTGCCCCACCAGCGCGCCTGATGCTGGGTCAAAAGCCCGAATCAGCCCGTCGGTTGAAGCAATGATCAAACGGCCACCGGCCAGGATCGGGCCGTAATGGGCGTAGATTGCGCGGCGGCGCTTATCCTTGGCCTTGGTGAAAAACGGCAGATCAACACGCCAGATTTCGGCGCCGCTGCTTGCATCAAGGCGCAACAGCTGGTCTTCATCATTGACCAAGAACACCGACCCGCCAGCCACCGAAACCGGGCTTGCAGCGCCGTCATTGGCACTCCAGACCAAACCTCCCGCCTTCATATCAAGCGCCAAAAGCCGCCCCGCCGCAGAGCCTGCATAGACGGTCGCCCCGGAAATGACCGGATCCCCGGTCAGATCGGAAATGCTGGCATGCGCACGCCCTAGCCGCGTGCCCGCGACATTCCCGGCCCAACGCACCGTACCATCCGCCACGTCAGCAGCCAACAGCTGGCCCGAGCCAAAAGGAAAGACCACGGTATCGCCCGACACCGCAGGTGCCGAGACGCCGGGTACGCCAGCAAGTGCCGGATTGCCCGGTATCTGCCACGCCACCTTACCGTCGCGCGCCCCTACGGCGGTTGCCGATCCATCACGCGCCACGACAAAGACCTTGCCGTTTGCAACAGTCGGTGCGCCGCTGATGGCCACGTCAAAGCGTTGCCGCCATAGTGCATTGCCCGAGGCGGCATCAAGTGCGACCAGTTCACCGTAACCGGTGGTGGCGAAAACCATCCCCTCGCCATAGGCCAGACCGCCACCTGTGGCGTCTCCGGCGCGATCCGCCGCGGGGGTCAGATCGGCCTGCCAGACCGCAGCCCCCGAGGTTGCTGTCGCGGTGACGGTAGAGGCGCTGTCAAGCGTATAGATGCGCCCACCGGCCACAATCGGATCGGCGGTGATACGGTGCTTGCGGCTGTCGCCTTGGCCGATACGCGCGCCCCAAACCGGGGTCAGACCGCCGGAATAGGCGGCATGGCCGGGTTGATGGGCCGCGTTTCCGCCGCGATGGGTCCATTCCGCATTTGCCTGCTGGGCGGCAAGCGCGATCGGTACCGACTTCACCTCGGCACTCAGGGGGGCTGCCTCGGACGAGGGCGCATCAACGCCAATCTGCGCTTCTCGCGGCGTCTGGCGCGCGCCTTCAAGTATCAATTCACCGTCGCTACACCCGATCAGCAATGCTGTCAGTGCCACAAAACCTGCACGATAGGAAAACGTCACGATCCTGGCCCCTTCGCTTTATCTTCTTGCGCCCGCATCATGCGATGCAGGCCAATAATCATTCACCCGGTGCTGACTTGCCCAGCGCCACCAAAAGCTGTTGGACCCGCCCTTGCAAACCCGGCGTCACATCGGCGTCTTGGCTGATGTCTTGCAAAAGCGTCGCTGCGGCATCGGTCTGCCCATCGGCCAAAAGCGCAAGCGCTTGTTGCTCAATCGCCAATGCGCGGTAAGGCGCCCCCGGTGCGGCAAGGGCCGCCAAAATGCTGTCGCGTTCGGCCGCATCCATCGCCGTGCCCGCAAGGCTGACCATCTTAAGTTGGGCCAATTGCCGGTAGCTGTCGGGAATATCGGCATTGGCCGCCACATCACGCAAGGCGGCCACGGCCGACGCCGTGTCTTTTGCGGCTACCGCCTCGGCTGCGGTCAATAAGCCCAATATGGCCGCGTGGCCAGAAGTACCGCCTGCGGGCACGCCCGATAAGGCCGCAACCCTTGCATCGGCCTGATCGCTTGCCATCGCCGCGATAACCGCATCGCCAAAGGCTTGGGCGGAGGCTTCGGCGTGCGCTTTGCGCCATTCGTTATAGGCCGCACCGCCGACGATAAGGACCACGCCAAGAATGGCGATCCAGCCATATTTGCGCATCAACGCAAATAATCTGTCGCGGCGGACCTCTTCGGCCACTTCGTCAATAAAACTGTCGCTCTCGCTCACACCGCACCCATGGTATTTTCT
>JBAUHP010000452.1:0-5495 GCA_049680345.1 Albidovulum sp.
ACACAAGCGGCAAGGGCGGCTTCGCCCAAAGCCTTGCCGTAAGGCGGATCAAGAAAGACAAGGCCGTAGCCCGGCCCGCGATTGGGGCCAAGGCGGGCGGCGTTACAGCGCAAAACCTCGCTTATGCTGGCCGCCTTCATAAGATCAATGTTGCGGCGCAAAAGCGCGTGCGCCGCTGCGCCGTCATCCACGAAAGTTGCATGGGCGGCGCCGCGCGACAGCGCTTCAAGCCCCAAAGCCCCTGTGCCTGCGAACAGGTCAAGAACCCACGCGCCCGCCACCGGATTGCCGTAGCCGCCATTGATCAGCAGGTTGAAAATTGTCTCGCGCACCCGGTCCGAGGTCGGGCGCAGATGTGCGGCTTGGTCGCCCGCGCCGATATCGGCAAGCTTCAGCCCGCGCCGCTGCCCGCCGATGATCCTCATCCCTTCAAGAGCGCCTTCAGATCGGTCGCCGGATCGGCGATTACCGCTGGGTCGGGCGACCGGCCGGCCTCAATCAGTCGCTTGCCGATCATATAGGCGCGCCCGTCATTCATTGCGTCGACAGCCAAAAGCCTGTCGCCCTGATAATACCAGAAGGACACCGCCGCATCTTCACCCTTGCGGGTGATGATGCGGTCATAGCCGCTGTTCAGCCCGGCGATCTGCAATTTCACATCATATTGATCCGACCAGAACCACGGCTTGGCCAGATAGGCCTTGCCCGCGCCCATCATGTTTTCGGCCACCACTTCGGCTTGGTCAATCGCATTGCCAACGCTTTCGAGCCGGATGCGTCCGCCATTGTGAGGGAACGAGGCGCAATCACCCGCAGCCCAGATCGCGGGGTCAGAGGTGCGGCCCTGTGCGTCCGTGCGGATACCGTTTTCGATGGCAAGCCCTGCGGCCTCGGCCAGTTCGGAATTGGGCAAGATGCCGATGCCGACGATGACCAGATCTGCCGCAATCTCGCGCCCATCGGCCAAAATGGCGCCGGTGACATTACTCTCACCGGTCAACCGATCAAGTCCGGTGCCTTCAATGATCGTCACCCCATGCGCGCTGTGAAGGGCGCGGAAATAGTCCGAGGTTTCGGGGGCAGCGACGCGTTGCAAAATCCGTGGTGCTGCTTCGATCAAAGTCACCTTCAGGCCAAGTTTCGACGCAACCGCCGCGGCTTCAAGCCCGATATAGCCGCCCCCGACGATCAAGGCCCGCGCCCCTGCGCGGCAGGCGGGCGCCATGGCATCAACATCGGCCAGGCTGCGCACGGTAAAGACATTGCCCAAGGCACCGCCGATGGCACTTGGAAGATTGCGCGGCCGCGATCCGGTGGTCAGCGCAAGCTGGTCGTAGCCAAGGCTTTCGCCGCCCTCCAGCGTTACGGTCCTGGCCTGCGGATCTATCGCACTCACGCGGGCATTCAGGCGCAGATCAACATTTTGCTCTTCCCAAAAAGACGGCGCGCGCAGGTAAAGGCGTTCAAGATCCATCTCGCCCAACAAATAGCCCTTTGACAGCGGCGGGCGTTGATAGGGTGGCACCGGTTCTTCGCCGATGACGGTTATGGTGCCTTTTGCACCGCAGGCGCGCAACTTTGCTGCAAGCGATGCGCCCGCCTGACCTGCGCCGATAATCACGATCCCGCTCATATGACAACTTTCTCTGGTACCTGACAGGCCAGAGCCTATATCTTGACCTATAGGAAACGCAACGCGAGAGGCTAAAAAATGACGATTTCAGTTGGCGGCAAATTGCCAGAGGCCAAGCTTGTGACAATGGGGGCCGATGGGCCGGAAACGGTTGATCTGACAGCGCGCCTTAAGGGCCGCAAGGTGATCGTATTCGCCTTGCCGGGTGCCTATACCGGGCCGTGCAGCACCGTGCATATCCCAAGCTTTATCCGCACCGCTGACGCCTTTCGCGCCAAGGGTGTGGATGAGATTATCTGTATCGCTGTCAACGATCCGTTTGTCTTGAAGGCCTGGGGTGATGCAACCGGCGCGACGGCGGCAGGCATCAGCATTCTTGGTGATGCCGATGCGGCGATGACCAAAGCGCTTGGGATGGAATTCACCGCCCCGCATCTTGGTCTGGTTAACCGCTCCAACCGCTATGCCGTGCTGGTCGAAGATGGTGTGATCACAAAGGCCAATATCGACAAGCCCGGCGAATGCAACATCTCGACCGGCGAAAACCTGTTAGAGGCGATCTGAGATGATTGGCGTCCATGACAGATTGCCTGAAGCGGTCTTGCTGCGCATGGGCGCGGATGGTGCCGAAGAGGTACGCCTTTCAGGTAAGCTCAAAGGGCGTCGGGTGGTGATTTTCGCCGTACCCGGCGCTTTCACCCCCACTTGCGATTCTGCCCATATGCCGGGGTTCATTCGTCTGGCCGATGATTTTCGCGCCAAGGGCGTGGATGAGATTATCTGCATCTCGGTCAATGATGCGCATGTGATGCGCTATTGGGGCGAAACCACTGGGGCGGCGGCGGCGGGCATCACCTTGCTGGCCGATGCCGATGCGTCTTATGCGCGCGCCCTTGGTCTGGTCTATTCCAACCCGCAGGTCGGTATGCTGGACCGCTCGCGCCGCTATGCGATGCTGGTGGAAGACGGGATTGTTGCGGCCTTTGATCTGGATGAGCTTGGCCAATGCAGCCTTTCGACGGCCGAAGCGTTCTTGACGCGGATCGACAGCCGTTAGCAAAGACGGCTTATCGCTGGGCGTGGATCTGGCACAAGCAGGCCACCGGTTCGGAATGGTCGCGCTGCACTGTCGCATTGCCCGCATAGGCGTCCATGCGCTTGGCCAATGTGATGTCCAGCGCCGACAGGCCTTCGCAATCATGGGTCGTGAGGGTTACATCGACGACGTTATAGACATTCGACCATTCGGGATGGTGGTTCAGTTTTTCAGCGGCCAGTGCGGCGCGCGACATGAAGCCCCACGCCTCTGAAAAGTTCTTGAATTTCCAGATCTTGCGGATCGCGTCGCGGTCGGGAATTGCGCCCCAGCCACTTTCACCCAGGGCTGGAAGGGCGGCTTTGCGTTCGGCATCATTCAGCAATTCGGCCATTTTTCATGTCCTGACTTTGGGCATCCTGCACGGATGCGGTTTCGCGGCATTGATATTCACCCTCGCGTTCAAGGAATTCAATGCCCGTTGCAAGCCTATTCCGGCAAGGTTGGTTTGCGGAAGGGGCCGTAGTTGGTCAGTACCTCAATCTCATGATCCACAGCGCGGCGTTCAGCTTCCAGAAAACGCGCTACCGCGTCGCGAAAGGATGGATCGGCGATCCAGTGCAAGGAATGGATTTCGCTGGGCAGATAGCCGCGCGCAAGCTTGTGTTCGCCCTGTGCGCCGGCCTCGACCCGTGGAAGGCCATGTTCGATGGCAAAGTCGATCGCCTGATAATAGCAGCATTCGAAATGCAGGCAGGGATGATCTTCTGCCGCCCCCCAGTAGCGACCATAAAGCGTGTCGCGGCCAATGAAGTTCAGCGCACCGGCCACCGGGCGGCCACCGCGTTCGGCGATCACCAGCATGACATCATCGCGCATCTGGTCGTGAACGGCATCAAAAAAGGCGCGGGTCAGATAGGGACGGCCCCATTTGCGCGCGCCGGTATCTTGGTAAAAGGCCCAAAACGCCTCCCAATGATCGGGGCGGATATCATCGCCGGTCAGGCGGTGGATGGTGCCGCCAAAGGCCTGGGCGGTGGCGCGTTCCTTGCGGATCGCCTTGCGCTTGCGTGCAGAAAGTGCGGTCAGGAAGGCGTCGAAATTGGCGTAGCCGGGGTTTTCCCAATGGAATTGCTGGGTAAGCCGGGTCAAAAGCCCCAGCTTGGCACCTGCTGCCGCCTCTTCTGCGGTACAAAAGGTGGTGTGAAAGGAAGAAAGCCCGGCATCCGTGGCGATGCTGACGGCGGCCTCGATCAGGGCTGCAATCGCGACGGTTTCCCATCCCGGTGCCGCCAGAAAGCGGCGTCCGGTTGCGGGTGTGAAGGGCACGGCCAGCTGCAATTTCGGGTAATAGTGCCCGCCTGCGCGCGCCCATGCCTCGGCCCAGCCATGATCAAAGATATATTCGCCCTGACTGTGGCTTTTGGCGTAAAGCGGGGCGACGGCAATCAGCTGTCCGTTGGCATGGGCCGCCAGATAATGCGGTTGCCAGCCGGTCCCCGGCCCGACCGAGCCCGAGCTTTCAAGGGCGGCCAAAAAGCGGTGGGTGGTGAAGGGATCACGCGGGCGGTTGGTTGTGGCCATAGGGGTTTGAGCTTCGGGGCACGCGCAGGCATCCCAGTCTGCCGCTGGTATTTCCAAAATGCTTTTGTGGCTGGCGATGGTTATTTCGGTCGCGGTCATTTGCGGCATCCTTACCCGTGTGACTTGGGGTGCGGACCCCCTGCGCGTCAAGCCGGAAGGGCGGGGGCATAGGCCTCAAAGGTGATATTTTGCGCGATGCGGCGGGCTTTGGCCTCGGCTTGCGGTGACCTGATCGTCCAGCACAGCACGGCGGCGCCTTGTGCCTTCAGTGCGGCCAAGCGCGGGCGATCAAGGTCAGTCGCGTCATGGCTGACAAAGCTTGACCCGGTTGCGTCATAATCGGGAATTTCGCGCAAGCGGTCGCAGGTGGCGGCGGCAAGCGGGTGGTTGCGCTTGGGGTCATAGGCTTCGGTTGTCAGGCCCCGCGCAATGGTGGGGGCCATCCGCGCCAGATGCGCCACACAATGCGGGTTGAAAGACATAACCGCGACCGGCCCTGCGTAGCCTGCCAGCGCGTCTGCCACGGCCTGCTCAACCCGCCCGTCGGTTGGGCCCATCTGATCAAGCCCTTCCTTCACCTCGATCAAAACCGGCACGCGGCCTGCGACCAGCGCCAATACCGCGCCCAGTGTTGGAATGGCCTCGTCGCTGTCGCGCAGCAAGATCGTGCCAAGTTCGTCCGCATCCAACGCCTTCAGCGGCCCCTTGCGTTCGGTCAGCCGATCAAGATCATCATCGTGAAAGACCATCGCCTGCCCGTCGGCGGATTGCTGAACGTCAAGCTCGATCCCGTAGCCCGCGGCAATCGCCGCGCGAAAGGCGGCGAGAGAGTTTTCGGGGCGGCGCTGGGCGCGGTCATGCAAGCCGCGATGGGCTAGCGGAATGCGCAAGAACGCATCTGGCAATGCGACGCGGCTTTTCATTTGATCTGAAAGATCGCCTCAATTTCAACGGCGACGCCCAAGGGCAAGGACGGGGCCGAAACGGCAGCGCGGGCATGGCGCCCGGCATCACCGAACACTTCAACCATGAAATCCGAACAGCCGTTGATGACCTTGGGCTGGTCGGTGAAATCAGCGGTTGAATTGACAAAACCGCTTAGCTTCACGACCCGAACCACCCGGTCAAGATCGCCGCCACATGCGACACGGGCCTGTGCAATCAAGCTCATCGCGCAGCGGCGTGCGGCTTCTGCCCCGGCGGCCACATCCATATTATCGCCCAAACAGCCCTTGATCAGCC
>JBAUHP010000453.1:0-3052 GCA_049680345.1 Albidovulum sp.
ATGAGGCGGATCACGCCTGGCTCAGCGCCTATACGCATATGCTTTCTGGCTTCGGCAATCTTTTCCTCGCCTTCGACCCGACCGATGTCTTGCGTGATCTGGCCGCCGGGCGCGAGGCCTTGAAATCTGCGCCCGAACTGCCCGCCTATTATGATCAAGCGGCGCTGGAGGCCGAAATCGCAGCCCTTGAGGCCGAGGAAAGCGCGATGCAGGCCAAGATGGAGGCTCTGGAAAACAAGATAAGCGAGATACGAGAACAAACACACGCACTTGCAGATCAGATCAAAGCCGCTACGGATGACGCCCAAAAACAGGCCCTGACCGCAAAGAAAGCTGCGCTGCAAGATGAGATCAGCGCCCATTCAAAAGTCAGTAGTGATCTTTGGGGTGACCAGAGAATGGTCAGGAATGAGATCCGTGCCGCCAAGTCCAAGATGCCCGAGGGCATGGAGTGGCGCGAACCACTGGGTGCTGAGGCCGAAATTGAAGCGATCTATGTGATCCTGAGCGCTTTGCGCCAACAACCCGATAAGGCGCGGATCAAGGCCGCCGGTGATGCCTGGGCGAACATGATCGCCCAAAACCGCCTGTTCTGGGCCGCCTTGGCGGCAGAGACCGACAATGATCGCGAGTGGATCCCCAATCCTTCACAAACGTCGGCCCTGCCTCTTACCATTGCGCCGCGTGTGGCCGAGGCTTGGCAAAAGATCTTGCTTGATGCCGAAGCGGTGCTTGAGGGCAAGCTGCTGATCCCGCATATGCTTTTGCCCGCAGGCCACGGCATCGACCTTTCCGCCTATATAGCAGACCCCTCGCCCATCGACTTTATCGACTGGTTCCATGGCAAGGGCGCTTACCGCTATGTCGCGAAAGGACCAAAGATCACCGCTCAAAGCTGGAACGCCTTTGAGCGGCTGACGGGCGGAAATGCGGGTGGGTTCGCGCTATTCTTCAACTAGGGGACGGTGCCAGAGGCTGCGCGACTCAGCGGGGCGCCGCTCGGTCTCTGGCATTTTGTGATCACACAATTTTTGAGTGTGATCACAAAATTCACTTTTTTGCCCCGAATTTGCAATATCAGGCATTTATCATTTTGATAGACCTTGTGCTTATGCCATCTAGGACGAAAGAACAGCAGCACGGGATCTCTCCATGAATATCCATGAATATCAGGCCAAAGCCCTTTTGCGCAGCTACGGGGCGCCGGTATCGGATGGTCGCGCGGTTTTGCGTGCCGAACAGGCGAAAACCGCCGCAGGCGAAATTGACGGCCCGCTTTGGGTGGTCAAGGCGCAGATCCACGCCGGCGGACGCGGCAAGGGCAAGTTCAAGGAACCCGAGGCCGGCGACAAGGGCGGCGTGCGCATCGCCAAATCGGTGTCCGAGGCGGCAGAGCTTGCGCGTCAGATGCTGGGCCGCACTTTGGTCACCCATCAAACCGGCCCCGCAGGCAAGCAGGTCAACCGCATCTATATCGAAGACGGCAGCGACATCGCGCGCGAGCTTTACCTGGCGCTGCTGGTTGATCGTGGCTCCAGCCGCGTCTCGTTCGTTTGCTCCACCGAAGGCGGCATGGATATTGAAGAGGTCGCCGCCAACACCCCCGAAAAGATCATCAGCTTCAGCGTTGATCCCGCCTCGGGCCTGTCGGATTTCCACGGCCGCCGCGTGGCTTTCGCGCTGGGGCTGGAAGGCGCGCAGGTCAAGCAATGCGTCGGGCTGATCCGTTTGCTTTATAAAGCCTTCCTTGAGAAGGATATGGAGATGCTGGAGATCAACCCGCTGATCGTTACCCCCAAAGGTGACCTCAAGGTGCTGGATGCCAAGGTCAGCTTTGACGGCAACGCCATCTACCGCCACCCCGATATCGCGGCCCTGCGCGACGAGACGGAAGAAGACCCCAAGGAACTTGCCGCCTCGAAATTCGACCTCAACTATATCGCGCTTGATGGCGAGATTGGCTGTATGGTCAATGGCGCGGGCCTTGCGATGGCGACGATGGATATCATCAAGCTTTACGGCGCCGAGCCTGCCAACTTTCTGGACGTCGGCGGCGGGGCCACGAAGGAAAAGGTCACCGAGGCCTTCAAGATCATCACCTCGGACCCGCAGGTCAAAGGCATTTTGGTCAATATCTTCGGCGGCATCATGCGCTGTGATGTGATCGCGGAGGGCATCGTAGCGGCGGTGAAGGAAGTCGGCCTGAAAGTGCCGCTGGTTGTGCGGCTGGAAGGCACCAATGTCGAGAAGGGCAAAGACATCATCCGCAACTCTGGCCTTGATGTGATTGCGGCGGATGACCTGAAGGACGGCGCCGAGAAGATCGTGAAGGCGGTTAAGGGGTAAGTCGGATGAAGAACCGGTTGCTTGCAGCTATTGTGGGCTTGTGCCTGGCCAGCCCAGCCTATGCCGACACGGCGCAGATGGTCCGCGATGGCATTGCCGCTTGTTTTCAAAATGATACGTCACCGCGCAATGCCCGCAAGGCTTTACAAGAGATCGGCTGGAAATCCCAAGGTATAGAAGAAGATCTTTGGGTTTTCTTCGCACCGAACAGAAAAGGCATCGCCGCGATAAATTCCGCTTCTTACGACAAAGACGGTTGCGTCTTCGGTGTAAAGGATATGAGCGTTGCGCAAAGCAAGATACTTGCGGAAAGTATCGTCAAAGAAATGTTTGGAAAATCTGCCAAAATAGCGCCCGCATCAGAGCTTGAAAATACCGACGTCGTCATGGCGTGGTATGGCAAATCTCAGCACACCAAGGCTGGCATCACGGTCTCCAAATACATGAACTTCCCTAATGTCTATCGTGGTTCAATTATCGCCGTGTTGTTCAAATGAACGCCAAGCGCATCCATTGGATCCTTGGGCCAATGCGCCCCCCTCATATGCTTGGTGCAAAATGAACGATAACACGCAAAATCCTGCCCCGACGACCAAGACCCGGATGGCCAAGACCGGGATGGCCCTGGGTCTTCTGGCCGCCTTGGTGCTTGCCGGATGCGTCACGCCCGATGGGTCCACTGTGGCGGCCAGCTCTGCACAACCGT
>JBAUHP010000454.1:0-2743 GCA_049680345.1 Albidovulum sp.
GTTCCGGCGTGTCGTTATATTTCGACGACATGGCCCCCATCGCGTCGAAAAGGCATGACAAGGTCCAGTCAAGCTCTTCCCCGCCGCCCGCAAAGACCACGTCTTGCTTGCCCATCTGGATAAGCTCTGTGCCATTGCCGATGCAATGCGCGCTGGTCGAGCACGCCGAGGTGATCGAATAGTTGACGCCCTTGATCTTGAACGGCGTGGCCAGACAGGCCGAATTGGTCGAGGACATGCCCTTGGTGACCATGAATGGCCCCATACGCTTGGGGCTGCCGGTTTCGCGCACGATATTATGGGCGCGGAAAAAGCTTTTGGTCGAAGGGCCGCCAGAGCCCATGATCAGGCCGGTACGCTCGTTCGAGACGTCTTTTTCTTCTAGCCCGCTATCGGCAACCGCCTGATCCATGGCGATGAAGTTATAGGCGGCACCATCGCCCATGAACCGCAGGTTGCGCTTGTCGATATGATCTTCGAGCACAATCTGCGGCTGGCCATGGATCTGGCTGCGAAAGCCGTGTTCCGCGTAATCGGGGGCAAAGACAATGCCCGAGCGGCCAGCCCGCAAAGACGCCTCGACCTCGGCCACATTATTGCCGATGGCAGATACGATGCCGATTCCGGTAATGACGACTCGACGCATTGGCACACTCCTTCTTAACAGGTCAGCTCGCTGAAAGAGCGACCTTCATATCTTTAACTAAGTAAATCACTTCACCATCAGCTTCCACGCGGCCATCAGCCACGCCCATGGTCAGGCGCCGGGTTTGAATGGCTTTGGTGAAATCGACATAATAGGTCAGCATCTTGCGGTCGGGCCGTACCATACCGGTTAGCTTCACCTCGCCCACGCCAAGCGCATAGCCGCGCCCTTGCCAACCCCGCCAGCCAAGGTTGAAACCGGTCAGCTGCCACAAGCCGTCAAGGCCAAGACAGCCCGGCATGATCGGATTGCCCGGAAAGTGGCAAGGAAAGAACCAAAGGTCGGGATTGATGTCGAATTCCGCGACCACATGGCCCTTGCCATGCAGGCCACCATCGCCGGAAATATCGGTGATGCGGTCCATCATCAGCATTGGCGGTTCGGGCAATTGGGCATTGCCCGGTCCGAAAAGCTCGCCTCGCGCACATTTCAACAATGCATCACGGTCAAAACTGGTCGGAAATAGTGACATTCTGCCCGCCCCCTATCGGCTTTTTCATTGAAACACTCTGTAACACTTGCCCGATAGAAAGGGCAAGCGCGGCTCTGGGGTTTGCTGCGTTTGGCACTTTCGCGATTGAATTTCTTTGGCCATGCGGGCTATATGGGGTTGGGGAGAATAGCATTGGATGCGATGAACAACATGGCCGCTGACCGTGGAGCGACTTGGCTTGCAGGGGCCGGGCTTCGACCAACCCGGCAAAGAGTTGCACTGGCCGGGCTTTTGGTCGGCGACGGGCAAGATCGTCATGTGACCGCCGAAGGGCTTTTTGCGGCCGCACAGGCAACCGGTGAAGCCGTGTCGCTGGCCACAGTCTACAACACTTTGCGCGCCTTTTGCGATGCCGGGCTGATGAGCGAAATCACGGTTGATGGATCACGCTCTTATTTCGATACAAGGCTGGATGACCACCCGCATTTTTATTGGGAAGATACGGCCGAACTGACCGATGCGCCCAAAGACCAGTTGGATATAATCCAACTGCCAATCGCCCCCGAGGGTGCCAAGGTGACGCGGGTGGATGTGGTCATTCGCCTCAGACGCAACTGATTGTCGGGTCGTCGGTTCAAAACCACTGACCCGGCTCCATAATTCCCAGATCCATCAGCTGCGCGGATGACCAGTCAAACGGCACTGATCCATGCCACACAAAACTATTGATCGCCCATTTTGAACCGGGGTTGGTTCTTAACGCTTTGGCGGTTCGGAATGAGGCGACGGCCGCCGTGATATTGTGGTGCCACGGGCAGGCATAGGTATTGTATTCCTCGATATTGAAGCGATGCTCAGTGTCCAGCCGCAGCGCCTTTTGCGCCCGGAACAGCGAAATCCGGTCAATCCGCCGACGTGTCCAGGGGATGTGTTCTTCAAATCGCCAACGAATGCCCCCGAAATAGTCAAATTGCCGCTCCATCTTGGTGCCTTGTGCATCAAAACGCGGCTCTGCGTAATAGCCCGAGCGGTCGATCATTGCCGTCTCCAGGCTGACCGCATCGGGGTTGCGGGCCAGGTCGGCTGCGTAAAGATCGACCACATAGGTCAGCATCGCATCGCGCCGTTCCTCGGTGTGAAAGGCGATGACCTCGCCAATCCGACGCCCTTCGCAAAACGGAAAGAAAAGATATTCGGCATTGTAGCAATAGTGAAACCAGGTCTTTTCTGATGCCGCCTCGATAAGCGCATTGATCGCCTTGGGCAGGGCCGCAGGGGCCATGACATCATAGGTGATCTGGTGGGCGCTTTGCGGCAGATCGTCAGGCAGCTTGATGCGCGGCGGCACCAGTATCAGCGTCTCGGCAAAGCCCAAGGTGGCCATGCGTGCGACGGTTGAGGCAATTTCGGTGTCATCTTCAACAAAGATCACCGCAACCGAATCCGCGCCAAGCACGGCGCGGCTGCTGGCCAGAAAATCACTCAGCGATGGATAGATCATGGCTTTGGTCCGGCCCCTTCCTGTTGCCTGCAGATTTGGCCAAGCGCCCCGGCAATGCAACCCTCAGTTTAGATCTTGACTGAATCGGCGGATAGGATTGCGG
>JBAUHP010000455.1:0-2993 GCA_049680345.1 Albidovulum sp.
GGTGGACTCTTTCCGGTTGGACCCGGTGACATCAGTCCAGTATCCCAGATCGACATACACGTTGTCGTAGCGTGAAATCAGCTCTGTGGCTTGCTCCTCATAATTGCCAGTAGGTTTCGTGCAGTCCGGATTGGGTTCGAACCGCTCCTCCTCAAATCCCCCGAAATGCGCGATGTTTAGGCGTAGAGTGCTCCAGTTGGGCGTTTCCAGCACCAGTTTCCAATTTTCTGCGGCAGCATTTTGTCCGGTGCAGGCGTCTGCCCCGAGAGAGTTGTTACCGTGTGATTTGATTGGCACATCCTCAGCAACGCACCAATCATACAGCGCGCTCAACTCGTGATCGAGCTCCTCCCCCATCACCCCGAGTTCCTGCATTGCACGAGGTTTGGGGACCCCAGGCAAATCGAATTTAGCATTGCCAAGCGGCAGAAAACCCATTGGAGGATAAAGTTTGATGCCTGCGAATCCTTGAGCTTCTACGGCATCTTTGAACTTTTTGAGCCAGTCAACATCGCCCTCTTTCCGGTAGAGCGCTGCGCGCAATGGGCAGAAGGGAGCGAACGGCATCAGAAGGGTGCCGCGTTCAAGTAGAGCCATCCGCGACATCAATGCCATCTGGTCGAGGATGTCGTGGCCGCTTCGGTCCGCATCGCGATCTTGTCCGGCACGTAGCCAGTAAGTGAAATCTACCAAAGACGGTGAAAAAACTCTGATTCCGTTTGAATCTATGGAGTCTTTGACTTTGGCTGTTGTACTCTGATGGCCATAAAGCCGGATCAGTTCGCCAAGGATATCAACACGACTGCGTGTCAGCAGTCCCGCCCAACGAAGGGTCTGCGCAAAGCTCTGGTCCGGATTTGGACGGTCTGCCAATGTCTTGAATGTGGATTGCCCGCCTGAGACGTCGTCGCGGTAGACGGCGGCGGCAATTTGTCGGGCTTTAGCGCCAGGCTCGTCCCCCAGTCTTCGAACGTGTCCGTTCGTGCCGACTGGATTCACGGCGACACCACTCTCATTAGCGAGCCGGGAGAAGAGCACCTCGTCGCCGTTTGCCCGAGGCGTTACGCCCTCAACCGTTCTTGCCAGCTCTCGTCTGCGGCCGGCAGTGTCTACTTTGTCTTCCAACACGCGGAGCCCTGATTCAACCGCACGGCGGTCTTGTGCCAGAAGATCGCCACCGTCGCGCTTCGCCAGGTGTTCCCGCCCTGAAAGCTCCGCCAGCTCCTGTGAGGCTGTTGGTGTTTGTCGCGCGGCAAGTACGATGTCCACTATTAGCCTGACGAGCGACCGAGCAAGAGAGGGCCCTCCCTGTACTGGAGTCTCTGGGTCGCGCAGCAATACCTGTGTCGCAAACATCGCTATCGGCACATCGGTCGCGTTGAAGATGTGATTGTGAATGTCCACCGGAACGGCGGGCAGCCCGTCAGGGTTCACGTCCCGATCTTCCGCGCCCCCGACGCATCCTGATAACGAAACTGTCACCAAACCGCCAACAAGCAAATCGCGACGCGTGGTCATAATCGCCCACTCCAATTGATTTTTATCAAATGCGTTATCCTACGAAAGTAGGTAGAGTTTTGTCAAAGCCGGTCCTCGGGCGACAATATCGTAAATCAATCAGTCCCCACTTTACGCCGCAAATGCTAGAGTAACAATATTGCTGCGCCGAGTAACAATGCGTCTGGCGGAAATGGAGCTCGGGCTGCATGACGACGGCTCGAATGGCCACAATTGGCTAAGATCTTTTCGTCGCAGCTACAAGCGCTACTGGGAATAGCGGCGAAACTGGCAAGGAAACGGGTGGCCGGATAGTGCACACCCGGCCACCCGCGCTCCTTTTCAGGAGTGTCAGTTGGGTATTTCTCGACGCGCTAGGCGTTCTTCAAGCCAGTCCAGAACTTCGCGCTCGACCCAGCCCACTCGGTTCGAGCCTAGCCGTACCCGCAATGGGAATTGGCCTGCCTTCTCCAATCGGGCTATGTGTTGCGGTGAGTACAAGACCAACTCCTTGACCTGGCGTTTTGAAAGTATCCTCATCACGATCTCTCCTTGAATGAAGAGCATCGCGATGCTCGGGTTTCGACAAATCTCCCGAGAGGCTTTCAGTCTAGCCGCAACCAGCGACAGATCAAGCGCGGCGGGCGCTGTCCCTCTTAAAATTGACATTAGAATTGAGCTCACGCCGATGTTCTGGTAAGTTAAGGTAAGGCAACCAATGGTCATAAGATGAGTCCCTTATCAGCACTCGAACCTCCTAACGTATATGCCAGCGGGGGTATCATTGGGGGTATTTAGCAAAACCACACGCCGGATAAGATTTTGAAATCAAATGATTATCTGGAGTGTGCGAGTCCTCTTCTGGCACCATCGTATTTCATAGATATGATAGACTTCAATGTTTTGGTGGATTTGATCGAAGCGGCTTAGGCCGCCTCATCCCATGCTGGTGCTGAAAACCCGCTTGTCTTAACAGCCAAATATCCACGGCTTCTCATTTCGCGGACTGCTGTTATCATGGCCAGGCAATAGTCTGCGAAAGCCTGTCATGACGCCCATCATAGGAGCCTCCATTGAAACGATTTTTTGTCGCGGCCACCACATTGCCCGCGCTTCTGGCTGTGGCGGCCTGCATGGCTGAAACCGCGCCCAAAATTGTTGGCACCGGTTCTTGCGATGCGGCGGCCTTGCAGCAATATATCGGTAAGCCCGAAACCATTTTGGCTGCCATGATCTTCCCCGCCCCGATGCGGGTCATTCATCCTACAGACCGGGTGACGGCGGATGTTGTGCCCGACAGGATCAATTTCATTATCGACGCCAACGGGATCATAACTGACGCGCGTTGCGGCTAGGCAGCTTTGGGTATCTTTGAAAAGCAAGGGCCCTGCAAAAGCGAGGCCTAAGCAAGAGACGATCCCGGTGGCGCGAACTGGGTGGGGGCTATTGGCCGCGCCACCGGAACCTAGCGTCTCTCGCTGACAATGAAACTCGTC
>JBAUHP010000456.1:0-1993 GCA_049680345.1 Albidovulum sp.
ACGATCATCGGCACATTTGCCGCTTTCGCGTGTTTGATCGCCTCAATCGTTTGCGGCATCACCGCATCATCGGCCGCAACCACCAGCACCACGATATCGGTGACATTGGCGCCGCGCGCGCGCATGGAGGTAAAGGCAGCATGGCCCGGCGTATCAAGGAAGGTCAGGACCGCACCCTTATCGGTTGTCACCTGATAGGCGCCGATATGCTGGGTAATGCCACCGGCTTCGCCCGACACCACATTGGCCTTGCGAATCGCATCCAAAAGCGAGGTTTTGCCGTGATCGACATGGCCCATGATCGTCACGATCGGAGGACGTGCGCGCAGATCTTCATCGCGGTCTTCGATGGCGTCAATGACCTGTTCGACATCGGCATCCGAAACCCGAACCGTTCTGTGGCCGAATTCTTCGATCACCAGTTCGGCGGTATCGGCATCAATCGCCTGATTCATCGTGACCATAAGGCCCATCTTCATCAGTGATTTGACGACATCAGCGCCACGTTCCGTCATGCGGTTGGCAAGTTCCGAGACCACGATGGTTTCGGGCAGCTGCACATCGCGGAACTGCTTTTCTTGCTTCACGGTAATGCCCAGGGCCTTTTGGCGGGCTTTTTCCTGTTTGCGCTTCATCGCGGCCATGGACCGCTGGCGCCCGCCTTCGCCCGCAAGCGCCTGAGTCAGCGACAGCTTGCCAGTGCGGCGGTTATCACGGTCGCCTGCACCTTTGGCGCGGGCGTCACGGTCGCCGGTGCCCGGACGCTCATCGCGTTCGCGGTCGGTCTTGCGCGGGCCGCCAACCGGCACGCCCTTGGTTTCGGCGCGCGATGCGGCGGCTTCGGCAGCGGCCTGATCGGGCACGACTTCCTTGGCGCCAGCGGGCTTGCGCACGTCTTCTTTTTTCGCAGCGCGGGTTTCGGTTTCGGCTTCGGCGGCCTTGCGGGCCTCTTCTTCGGCCTTCAGGCGCATCGCTTCTTGATGCTCGCGCTCTTCACGCTCTTTCGTTTCAATCTCGGCCCGGCGCGCTTCGCGGGTTTCTTCGCGCTGGCGGTCTTCGTCGGCGCGGCGGATCGTGTCTTCGGCTTCGCGGGCCTTCGCCGCGCGCAAAGCCGCCATACGGCGATCCATTTCCGCATCGGAAATGCCTGCGGGTCGTTTTGACGGATCACCACGCGAAGCGTTGCCACCCGCGTTAGATGATGGCGCACCCGGTTTGGGCACGACAACGCGTTTGCGCTTCGTCTCGACGATGACTGCCTTCGTGCGTCCGTGGCTGAAGCTTTGCTTTACCTGCCCGGAACGTCCGGCGCCAAGGCCGAGGGGTTTTTTGCCATCCGTATCGCTCATGCCGACTTCGTATCCTTCTCGGCGGGTTTTCCGCCTTCATCTTTGCGCAAGCCCGTAAGCTTTGCCGCTTCCTCTACAACACGCCTGCTGAGTCCACCAGCCTTGAGCGCGCCATGTATCACATAATCGCGCCCGAATGCCAAACCCAGTTCCGAAGAGGTCAGGCAGCCAAACCAGCGCCCGCCCTCCGGCGTCCATAACTTGCCCTTCCCCCGCTCCGATCCGTCGGAGGCCTGGAACAATACTCTGGCCTTACCATCGGCAAGCCAACCTTTTACCTTCTCAAACCCGGCAACGCAAAGCCCGGCTTTGCGGGCCAATGAAACCAGTTCGACAACCCGGCGGGCCTGAGCGGCTTCAACCATGTCTGCCAGCCCCTCGGGTACTTGCACTGCGGCCTTGGCCGCACGCGCAAATAACCCCTTGGTGGCGGCCTTGGTAATCAGCGCCTTATCGGCGCTGACCCAGATCCCCCGGCCGGGCAGCTTGGCGGCCATATCCGGCATGATCATGCCGTCAGGTGACACGACAAAGCGGATCAGCCCGGCCTTGGGCTGGACCTCGCCGCTGACAATGCAGCGGCGTTCCGGGTCTTCGCTTTGCTTCGCCTGTCCCCCGCGGGCCATATCTATGCCTCCGAGCCC
>JBAUHP010000457.1:0-3875 GCA_049680345.1 Albidovulum sp.
GCCTGGCGTCTGGTTTCCCAGCGATTGCGCCAGATCAGCTCTGCCTTGAGCGATTTGAAGAATGTTTCCACCATGGAATTGTCGTAGCAATTTCCTTTTCCGCTCATCGATACTTTGAAGCCATGCTTTGACAAACGCTTCTGGTAGTCATGTGAACAGTATTGCGATCCACGATCTGTGTGGTGAATGCAGTCCTTGGGAGGTTGTCGTATTGCCACGGCCATGTCTAACGCCCGGATCGCCAGATCTCGCTTCATACGATTACTGACAGCCCAGCCGATGACACGCCGAGAATAGAGATCTAAGATCACCGCCAGATAGAGCCAACCCTCGCTGGTCCAAATGTACGAGATATCGCCCGCCCACTTTTGATTTGGCCCATCGGCAGAAAAGTCTTGATCCAGCAAGTTGGGCGCGATGTTGAACGCATGGTTGCTGTCCGTGGTCACCTTGTATTTCTGGGTCCTGACGGTCTTGATGCCGTTCAGGCGCATCAGGCGGCCAATCCGGCGGTGCCCAACCCTCAGCCCCATCTCCTGCAGCTCTTCGGTCATGCGAGGCCGGCCATAGCTATGCAGGCTCAGACAATGCTGTTCCCGGATATGGGCCAGGATCACCATATCATCGCGCTGGCTCTGGCTCATTGGCCGCACCTTCCACGCGCGAAAGCCATGAGAGGTAACCTGCATAACGCGGCAGAGAAATTCCACCGGCCAAACTTCTTTCCAGGCTTCTATGAAGGCAAACCTCATCGGCTTTGGCCTGCAAAGAAGATGGTGGCCTTTTTCAACACTTCCCTCTCCTCGCGAAGCAGCCGGACTTCCATTCGAAGACGTTCGTTCTCTTTCTCGACGTCTTCGTGAGGACCCGACATAAGGTCATCATGTTGATGCTTTTGGACCCACTTGTTCAGCGTCGAAAGCCCAACCCCCAAATCAGAGGCCGCTTGAGGTCGTGTCAGTCCACTGGTCGTGGCGATGCGCACTGCATCACGGCGAAACTCGTCTGTGTATCTCGTTGCCATTCTCAATCTCCTTCATAGCAAACATTGCTCGAAAAAGACCGGAACTAGACCGCGACAAAACCAACTACGGCGCGTACGCAACTCGATCAGGGCCGCGCTTTTTTCGATGATACAATGGCAAAGTGCGCGCGCCTGATGCAGGCGATTGTCAACTGCCAAAAACCAGTCATCGCGCAGGTAAATGGCATTGCGACTGCCGCCGGATGTCAATTGGTCGCCAGTTGCGATCTGGCCGTTGCCGCGGTTGATGAACGATTTGTCACGCCGGGGGTCAATACTTGTCGGTTCTGCTCCACACCAATGGTTGCTTTGTCGCGCAACGTATCGCGAAAGGCCGCGATGGAAATCCTACTGACCGGTGACATGATCCCGGCAGATCAGGCGCTGCAATTTGGATTGGTGAACAGGGTTGTGGCGCCCGGTGATCTGGAGGCGGAGACGAATGCCCTCGCAGACAAGATTGCAACGAAGGCTCCGACGACGTTGCGCATCGGAAAAGAGAAATTTTATCCACAAGTTGAGATGTCACTGGCGAATGCTTATGAATATGCGACGCGTGTCATGGTTGCGAATATGATGGAACCTGATGCCGAAGAGGGCATTAGCGCCTTTGTCGAAAAGCGCCAGCCAAACTGGCGGCCGCTTTCGGCCGATATGCGCGGGTAATTGTCGGAAGGACAGAAGATGGAATGTTGTGGACCGGGATATGCGTCGCCTGCTGATGCGATCAAAGCGCCGCGTGAGAAGCTGCTGTACACAATTGCGATCTACACTGGGACGGGCATTCAAAAGCCGGACTATCTGGCGACAGTGGATGTAGATCCTGACAGCCCGACCTATTCTCAGGTCATCCACAGGCTGGAAATGCCTGGGATTGGCGATGAACTGCACCATATGGGCTGGAATGCTTGTTCGTCGTGTTTTGACGATGGCTCCATGTCGCGTAAGTATCTGCTGTTGCCCGGCGTGCGCTCTAACAACATCCATATCGTTGACACCGCGACCGACCCGCGTGCGCCGCGTCTTCACAAGGTGGTCGACGGGGCCGAGATCAAATCTAAGACCAACCTCTCCGGCCCGCACACTGTGCATTGTCTGGGCTCCGAAATCATCATCTCAATGCTGGGCGATGCCAAGGGCGAGGCACCGGGCGGCTATCTGCATCTGAACAAGGATTTTGAGATCCAAGGCCGCTGGGAAAACTCGATGGGGGACATTAAGTTCGGCTATGACTTCTGGTATCAACCGCGCCATAACGTGATGGTTTCCTCCGAATGGGCGGCCCCCAATACCTTTATGCCGGGGTTTGATCTGGAGGAAGTCGGGCACCTGAAATACGGACGCGAGCTGCATTTCTGGGACTTTGAAAAGAAGGTTCCCATTGAGACCATGTATCTGGGCGAAGACGGATTGCTGCCGTTAGAGGTCAAATTCCACCACGACCCCGACAGTACCCATGGGTTTTGTGGCGCGGCCTTGTCCTCAAACGTCATTCACTGGTGGAAAGACGATGCGGGAAAATGGCAATGGGAAAAGATCATTGATGTAGAGAATGAGCCGCATCCCGAATGGCCTATTCCGGTGCCCGGTGTGATGTCCGCAATCCTGATCTCAATGGATGATAAGTATCTGTATCTCAATAACTGGCTACACGGTGATATGCGTCAGTACGATATCTCTGATCCGCATAACCCGGTGTTGACGGGTCAGGTCTGGATGGGTGGGCTGTTGGGCAAAGCGCCTGAGGTGAACGGTGTCAAAATGGCTGGCGGGCCGCAGATGTTCCAGCTCTCGCTCGACGGCACGCGGCTCTATGTAACGACCTCGTTGTTTTCCACATGGGACAACCAATTCTACCCCGAAATCCGCGAGCAGGGCGGGGTCATGGTGATGATTGACTGTGACCCTGTGAATGGTGGCATGACGTTGAACCCCGACTTCATTGTCGACTTTGGCCAAGAACCCAATGGTCCGAGCCGGTGTCACGAAGCCCGCTATCCGGGTGGTGATTGCACAAGCGACATCTGGTTATGATCGTGACAATCGCCAACCGCGAGGGCGCGACATATGATGTTGATCCGCGCCGACCGCTGCTGGACAGCCTGCGCGATCAAGGTGTCGATCTGCCCTTTGGCTGCAAATACGGTGGCTGCATCACCTGTGCCGCAAAGCTTACCGCTGGCGAGGTCGATCAACGCCGGCAAGTGGCGCTAAACAACCGCCAGATCAATGATGGATATATCATTCTTTGCGTCGCTCGCCCCACTTCGGATATCACGCTGGAAATCGGCGTGGAAAGCCACGACAAACTCTACCGTAATCCGTTTCTGGACCCCCTTAAGCCTCACGAACTTAAGGCGGATATCGCCACTCCAAAGGAGGTCTGACCCATGCCCGCGACTGCAATAGACGAACTCTACGATTATGACCCGGCATATCTGGCCGACATTCTGAAATCGGTAAAAACCATCGCTATGGTGGGTGCCAGCGCCGACAAGACCAAGTTCAGCTACGGCGTGCTGAGGGTGTTGCACGAGACGGGATATGACATGATCCCGGTGAATCCAAACCCGAACCTGACAGAAATCCGTGGCATCAAAGTGTACCACTCTTTGGCCGAAATTGACCGCCCCGTAGACATGGTTGACGTCTTCCGCCCAAAGGAAGAGTTTTATGGCTTTGCCGAACAGGCCATCCAGATCGGTGCCAAGGTGCTTTGGGGTCAGATTGATGTATACGATGACAAAGCCGCCAAGCTGGCCGAAGATGCTGGCCTGCAGGTGGTCATGAACCGCTGCCCAAAGATCGAGCTCTTCCGCCCCTTCTGGAAACCCAGACTGGACCTCAAGAT
>JBAUHP010000458.1:0-4083 GCA_049680345.1 Albidovulum sp.
CCGTCCGCGCCACGATCTGCTGCCGCGCCGCCTTGATGCCGTTCACGAAGCCCTGCGGCGAGGAATTGGCGAACCGCGTCAGCGCCGGGGCCGCCTCATGGGCAAAGCGCGAGGCGGCGTATTTCGAGTGGCGGATCTTGATCTCCTGGAAGTCCTCGACGCCCCAGAGGTTGCGGTTTTGGCACACGGCCCGCAGATAGAAGCTCGCCATGCCGAGGGTCTTTGCGCCCACCTCCGAGTTCCAGCAGTAAAAGCCCCGGAAGTAGAGATCGGGAGAGCCGTCGGGCAGCCGACCCGCTTCGATCGGGTTGTGATCGTCGACCAGGAACAGGAAGACATCGCGGTCCGACGCATAAAGCGTCGTTGTGTCGCGGCTGATTTCGACATCGGGATTGTAGACCCCGGTCGACCAGTCGAGCACGCCCGGCACCTTCCAGCGCGTGTCGCCGGTGCCATTGCCCGCGATGCGCTGCACCGCCTCGACCAACTCGTGGTCATGGATGCGGCCATAGTCGGGGCCGGTGACCGCGCGAAGTTCGGTGCGGCCATCTTCCGTCTCGAAGGTCTTCACCTGCTCGGCGCGGTGGTTGGTCAGGCCGTATTGCAGGTTGATCCCCGCCAGCGGCGCAGGCAGCTGCCGCAGGTAGGACGCAGGTGCGCCGACAATGCTCGCCAGCTGGCCGAAGGCCCAGTGCGTGGGTGCCACCGGTTCATGCGCTTTCGGCAGGACCAGGTGCAACCGCTCGGCGCTGTCGCGCGTGGCCTCGACCCGGATGTCGGCCGTTTGGACCACCCGGCTGCGGCTGCGCTCGGACCTACCCTTCACCGATGCCCAGAGATCGTCGAGCGACAGATACCGCTCATCATCGGGCCGGTTGAACCATTCGGACGACACCCGCCCGTTCCGCTCACCCCGGCTGACATCCACCTTCCAGCCACCCGCCCGCGCCGGTGCGACCGGATCCAGAACTTCCACAACGCCCATCGGCTATCTCCCGCGACGGGCGCCGGGAGCCACTCTCCCAGCCCTCAACCCGTCACCCTCAAAACCGGCACGCCTTTCACTCTAAGGGGCGAAGAACAGCGGGAACCGGAGGGACGCCAGATCTCAAACAAGCAAGAGTGACGCAGAAAAAATGTGTTTACAGCAGGTGATCCGCCGTCCTCTTTTCCGATAGTCGGTTTGCAACTATGCATTCTTCCAAAACCACGTTTCAATGAAGGACGCATCACATTCCGATCCCGGCCGGCTACCACGAGACGATAACACCACCGAAAGCTGCACGGCGGGCCGAGGCGCTCTGGTCATTCTCGGCGATCGAGCCTGGCAGAGGTTTGGTCCTTCCGGATGGCCGCTGCGACATCATCATGCGAAGGCATGCCAACAACAGGCAGGCGCGGCATACCCCAATCATCACTGGACCCGCCACACGAGCGTACCACGTCGACTACAGTGCGGGGGACCAATGGTTTGGTATCCGCTTGCGGCCAGAGTATGGCGCAGCGCTTTGGCAAGACCAATTGAACCTGGCGCAAGACTCTGTCTTGAGAGGACCTGCCGCGCTGGATCGGCTGCCAGCTCTTCAGTTGCTCTTGGGTGCCGAAATCACCCTCGATGCCTTGGCACAGTTCATCCACCGCCAGACATGGACCGTGGTCGACCTCAGGCTTACCCGTGCCATTGAAGTGATCCATGCGTCTGGTGGACGCGTGAGCATAAACGCCTTGGCGGAGCGGGTGGCCTGTTCAGAAAGGCATTTGAACCGGCTGTTTCGCCACAGTGTCGGACTATCTGGAAAGACCTATGGTCAACTGGTTCAGTTTCACCGCGCTGTCCGATTGGTCACTATCGGCAAACTCCCAATCACCGCTGCTGCTTTCGAAAGCGGATACGCAGATCATGCCCACATGACCCGTTCCTTCCGCCGGTTTGGCGGGTTCACGCCAAGCAATGTGCCGCCAGACGTCACAATGCCAGACTTTCTGCCCAACTAAGTCCGATTTGTTCAAGACCGAGCAACAGGCCACGGATACCTTCGTCGGCATGAAACTCGGATACACAATCATATACGTCGCAGATGTTCCCAAAACGGTCGCCTTCTATAAGGCTGCCTTCGGGCTTGAGAAACGCTTTATTCATGAAAGCAATCTCTATGGTGAAATGGAAACCGGCGAAACGATACTTGCCTTCGCCGGCGTTGAAGCGGCCGAGATGAACGATCTGGCGATTTTGCCTAACACCCCGGATGGCCCAGCGGCCGCGTGGGAGATTTGCTTTGTAACCGAAGATGTCGCCGCCGCCTATCAGCGGGCAATCTCAAAGGGCTGCACGCCAGTGCATTCACCAAGCGAAAAGCCTTGGGGCCAGACTGTATCTTATGTGCGCGACCTTGACGGTTGCTTGGTTGAAATCGCCTCTCCAATTGCCGGAACCACGTGAATGCTCGACGCAACGAAGGTATCGGTTATCAATGCTCTTTCCGAGATGATCGCCGACCTTGCGCCACACGCCTATCTACGTCCCATGTACGGCGGCCTGGTGATCGAGCTTGAAAAGGAAAACCCGAGAAGTCGAATTGGTGGGTTTTTCACATATTCCGAGCACATATCGCTAGAGGGCATTGCCAACTTGTCGTCGCCTTTGGTGAAGTTTAGGCGGTCGTCATGAAAGTACCAGCAGAGATGCCCCGCCTGAAAGGTTACCGGTTCCCCCGCGAAGTCGTCGCTTACGCCGTGTGGGTCTACCACCGTTTTGCACTCAGCACGGCGGATGTTGAGGACCTTCTTGCCGAGAGAGGCGTGATTGTCAGCCGGGAAACCGTACGCAGATGGGTGAACCGGTTTGGGTCGCACTTCGCAAACTGCGTAAAGCGCGAGCGGCCCGCGGCCAACGACAAATGGCATCTCGACGAAGTTGTGATCCCGATCAATGGGCGAAAGTTCTGGCTTTGGCGGGCCGTCGATGCCAACGGCGACGTCCTTGATATTCTGGTTCAGAAGCACCGCAACGCGAAGGCGGCCAAGCGATTTCTTCGGCGTCTGATTGGTCGTTTTGGTGACCCGCGCGTTGTCATCACCGACAAATTGCGCAGCTATATCAAACCGATCCGTGACCTGGCAGGCAGTGCGGATCACCGGGCGCATAAGGGCCTGAACAACCGGATAGAAGGATCGCACAGACCGACACGAAAACGCGAAAAGCTGATGGGGCGGTTCAAGTCGCCCCGACAAGCACAAAGGTTTCTGACCGCCCATGATCAGATCAACACTGTCTTTCGCCCGTGCCGCTATCGCCTCTCAGCCACCTCATACCGCCACGCCAGATCCGATGCCCTCGATCTCTGGAAAGACTATACCCTCGAGATGACAGCTTGATTGCTCAACAACTGGCAAATCTCAGGTCAGTGTCAACAAGTTGGCAATGCCCTACGACATCTTGGTATGACAGCGGGTAGCGCAGATACCAACGTACCGCGCAAAGGATGATCTCACGCAGAAAACGGTGGTGCTTGAACGGCGACTTGCGTGGCATGCTGACCTCAAAAGATGAAGATCGCCAAAGAGCCAACTTAGTGCAACAGTCCCCCTCCATCAGACCGCGAGGGCTGTAGATATCAAGAAATGAGTTGTTCAAATGTGTCTCCTGTAAGCTGCCCGGCCAAACTATGTTGGCCGGGCAGTGGTTGGATCAAGTCATAAGGCTGAATTTGCGGGTTTTTTCGCGGACATCAGCGTCTTCACCATATACCACCACACCGATGATCTCGGCGTCATTGGCACCCGATGAAGAGATGGCAGCTTCGTACTCTGGGAAAGCGTTGTTCAGCTTCTGACCCATGCGGGAAAAGCAAATCGCTTCCAGGTTTTCGCTTGCCAGCTTCGCCAGTTGCGTAGCGTTCTTGGCCTTCAGTATGACCACGCTGTAGTTTGGCGCGGCGTGAGACAATCCGTCCTGAGACTTGACGGTGTCTTCGTTGAAGAAGCGGCTGTCAGTTCGGGCCACTTGCCCGCAAAGGAGGGCCGCAACATTTGCGGCCTCCCCGCGTTCAAGTGTGGCGAGCGTCACGATGGCAACACGTTGGT
>JBAUHP010000459.1:0-1987 GCA_049680345.1 Albidovulum sp.
CAAAAACCCGAAAGCCTGCTGCACCGTGTGATGGTGGCCACGACCAACCCCGGCGATGTGGTGCTTGATCCGTTCTTTGGCACCGGCACCACCGGAGCTGTCGCCAAGATGCTGGGCCGCGAATTCATCGGGATTGAGCGCGAGGCGGCTTACCGCGCCGTGGCCGAAAAGCGCATCGAAAAGATCCGCAAGTTCGATAAAGAGGCGCTGGAAATCACCGGCTCAAAGCGCGCCGAGCCGCGCGTGCCCTTTGGCCAGGTGGTCGAACGCGGCATGCTGCGCCCCGGAGAGCTTTTGACCTCACCGCGTGGCCTTACGGCGAAAGTACGCGCCGACGGCACCTTGGTCGGCAATGATGTCAAAGGATCGATCCATCAGGTCGGCGCCCATCTTGAAGGTGCGCCAAGCTGCAATGGCTGGACCTACTGGCACTTCCGCCGCGACGGCAAGATGGTGCCCATCGACATTTTGCGCCAGCAGATCCGTTCCGAGATGGAAGCAGATCAGGCCGGTCGCCGCCACTAATCCAAGTTTACCGCCGGTGCCTGTGGCTTGACCATAAGCACTCACCTTGCCCCGCCGATTCTATCGGCGGGGCTTTTTTATAGTCTAACTTGCCCCTTTCGGCATTGGCAGATCGCCTTGGTCATAGGCGGTCCAATCGGTGATTTTGGGGTAGAACTCTTTGCGCCATGCCCTTACCCGGCGGTTCATGATGCGTCGCCACAAAGGCGGGACCAGCGCGCAGGTTGTCATCACCGAATAGCCATAAGGCAAATGTGGCGCTTCATCCGCGGGATAGGTTTGAAGCAAGGGAAACCGCCGGTCGGGCTTATAGTGGTGGTCCGAATGGCGCTGCAGATTGATCAAGAACCAGTTGGAGGCCTTATGCGTCGCGTTCCAGCTATGGCGCGGCAAGACGGCCTCATATTTGCCCTCACCCAGATATTCGCGGCTTAACCCGTAATGTTCCACGTAATTGACCAGCTCAAGCTGCCAAACCGCGACCAATGCCTGAAAGACGAAAAACCCTAGCCCGGCCCCGCCGCCCAGGCCATAAGCCGCTAAAAGCCCGGTAATCTGCAAAGCGCCGTAGCGCCAAAAGGGATTGCGTGGATGGCTCGCACCCCGCCCGGCGCGCGCCAAAAGCTGACGTTCCGCGCGCCAGGCGGACTGCGGCCCGGCCCATAGCACCCGTAGGAAAAAGCCGTGAAACCCTTCGTTATAGCGTGCCGAAACCGCATCCCGCGGGGTGCCCACATAGCGGTGATGCACCAACAGATGTTCAGAGCGAAAATGGCTGTAAAGCACCGTCGCCAGCAACAGATCACCCAGCCAGCGTTCAAGCCGGTTCTTCTGGTGCATCAGCTCATGCGAATAAACGATCCCGACCGAGCCTGAAATCACCCCAACGCCGAAAAACAGCGCAAACTTTTCCCACAAGGCCAGATGGTCCGTATGGGTCACCCACCAGATCATCGCATAGATCACCAGGATCTGGATCGGCAGCCAGATCATCGTGATCAAGCGATGCCAAAACAAATCGGCCTCGGGTGTATCGGTGTCGGCATTGTTTGGTTCAAGCCCCAGCGCTGCATCCATCAGCGATATGGTCACCCAAGCGTAAACCGGCAGCAACACAACCGTCCAGCCGCCATAAACCGCCCCAAGCCAGGCCAAAGGCAAAAGGCCCAGCGACAGCCAGAATGGCAAGGCTGCTTGTGGATGCGCATAGTTGCGTTGGTTCGACATGGGTTTCCCAGCATTCCAGGTTGAGCGACCGTAAACCGCGAACCCGCGACGCTCAACCATCTGAAAGCGTGGCGTGGGCCGCGTCATACACCTTGCGCATCACTGTTGGCAGATCGGCGGGGCGGAAATTTGCGGGCGCGATGAAGCCGCCGCTGGCGGGGCGGGTATCGGGGCCGACATCGGCCATCATCACATCCAGCCTCAGGTGGAAATGCGTGAAAGTGTGGCGCACTTC
>JBAUHP010000460.1:0-3938 GCA_049680345.1 Albidovulum sp.
CTGTTGCAAGACGATTTCCGCGACCTGAACTCTCAGGTTCCGTGGTTGGGCGATATCCCGGTACTTGGTGCGCTGTTCAGAAGTGCCGACTATCAACGCGCCCAGTCTGAACTGGTCATTATCGTGACGCCGCATCTGGTCTCTCCGACCCGTGGCGAAGCGCTGGCCCTGCCAACCGACCGGGTTCGCCCGCCGTCCGAGGCCGAGCTGTTCTTGTTTGGACGCACCTCAGCGGGTTCCCTGGCCAAAGGCCCGGCTGCCGAAGTTGCCAAACAGGACTTTTCCGGTTCTTACGGCTATGTGATGGAGTAAGCGGATGCAAAAGCACACTAAACTCCTGTTGATCACCGCCAGTGTACTGGCCTTGGCCAACTGTTCGCGCGAAACCAATATCGCGCGGTCCTTCTACGCCGAGGCAGGTTCGGAAATCGAAACCCGCGATTACGGCAATTCAACCGCGCAAAATCTGGCCGTGCAAACCGGCGAACGCGACTATGCGATTGATCTGACACGCCGCTTTGGCGCCGACGTTCCCGCAACGGTCAACTTCGCTTTCAACAGCGCGTCTTTGGATGGGGATGCGCAAGCCGCCCTGATGCGTCAGGCCGATTGGATCCGTCAATTCCCAGAAGTTCGCTTCCGGGTTTATGGCCATACCGATCTTGTCGGCTCAAACAGCTATAACAAGGCACTTGGGCTGCGTCGCGCCAAAGCGGTGGTTGCTTTCCTCTCCAGCCAGGGCATCAGCCGTTCGCGCCTGGAGGCAGTTGCATCTTTTGGCGAGACCCAGCCATTGGTCTTCGTTCAAGCGCCCGAGCGTAAGAATCGCCGGACTGTCACCGAAGTCTCTGGTTTTGTGAAAAACAGTTCACTGGTGCTGAACGGCAAATACGCCGAGATCATCTGGCGCGACTATGTGCAAAGCGCAGTACCGCCACATGTCGCGACAGAAGTGAAGTCATCGTCAACGGGTGGCGGCGAGTAAATTCACTAACTGTTTCCAGTTTGAAGGCGGTCTTTGGCAACAAAGGCCGCCTTTGCAATTCAATCGTCTCAACAAATCGCACAATTTCGATAGTTTGGCCCCAATCTTGCCAACTTCTTAGCCGAGTCTCGAAACCTGAAGGTCATGCCCATCCGCGATATTTGCGGCAGCATAAATTTAGGTTGAGATATCGGCGCGACGAAATCGCCACGCCGAAGCCCGGGAATGCCGGGGTGAAAAGGACGTATGCGAATGAGTAGTGTAGCAGCTTTGCAGCCGGAACCCGCGCCGATCCGCGCCTGTACAATTTCGCGCGATGTAAGCAATTTTGATCTTCTTATCGAAGATATGGAGACAGAGCTTGGCGAAAGCTGGGGCGATCTGACCTTTGACGACGCCTTGGTCTTTTTCGCCCAGCCCGATGCCAACGCACTAGATTTTGTGGCCATCGCTGTCGACAATCAAGATGAAGACGATCTTGTGCGCATTTCCTCGATCATCACAGCGGCCAAGGAACGCGGCATCAAGATCATTTTGATCGCCGAAGAAATCAGCCCGATCGCGTTGCACCAATTGCTCAAGCTTGGGGCAGAGGGCTTTGTCCCCTACCCGCTTCCCGAAAACGCGCTGCACGAAGCGATTGAGCGGCTTGGCAAGATGCCTGCCATGGATGATGTCGCAGCCGAGGGCCTGAACAAGCCCGCCTTCAAAGGCAAGGGCGACCGCGACGGGGTGATTCTCCCCGTCCATTCCTTGATCGGCGGCGCAGGCGGCACGACATTTGCCGTGAACCTCGCCTGGGAGCTTGCAAATGTTCAAAAAGAAGGCGCACCGCGCGTCTGTCTTTTGGATCTGAACTTCCAGTTCGGCTCGGTCGGCACCTATCTGGATCTGCCGCGCCGCGAAGCGGTCTATGAGATGCTGTCCGATACTGCGGCTTTGGATGCCGAATCCTTTTTGCAAGCCATGCTGACCTACAAAGACAAGCTGCATGTGCTGACCGCACCCGCCGATATGTTGCCGCTCGAATTCGTCACCAGTGACGATATCAACCGCGTGCTTGATGTCGCCAGGTCCAACTTCGACTTTGTCGTGGTCGATATGCCGTCAACCATCGTGCAATGGACCGAAGCGGTGCTGAACCACGCGCATGTCTATTTCGCGCTGTTGGAGCTGGACATGCGTTCCGCCCAAAACGCCCTGCGCATGATCCGCGCCCTGAAAGCCGAAGAGCTGCCTTATGAAAAGCTGCGCTATGTGCTGAACCGCGCCCCGAAATTCACCGATCTGTCGGGCAAGGGCCGCGTCAAACGTCTTGCCGAAAGCCTTGACATCACGCTTGAAGCGCAGCTGCCCGATGGGTCGTATATCGTTACTCAGGCAAACGACCACGGCCTGCCCTTGCTTGAAACCGCGGCGAAAAACCCGCTTCGCAAGGAAATCGCCAAACTCGCCAAACAGATATTTGAGCTTAGCAAGACCGCTGAAAGCGCAAAAGCCTGAACCCCAAGGTGTAAGCAATGTTCTCTCGTTTCAAGAAACCCGATCAGCTTGACGCAAAGCCAGCTGTAGCGTCATCGCCCGCCGATACGGCAACTGCCGCTGCGGCGGTTGCCCCGACCCGCAGCAGTGTGATGTCACGCCGGCCAACGCCCGCGTCGGCCACCGCAGCAGTTGCGGGGGGTACCCAGGACAAAGACAAAAAGCGAAAAGAGCGTTTGTCAGACCTCAAGGTCGAACTGCACAGCCGCCTTTTGGACAACCTCAACCTGTCCGCGCTGGAAACCGCGTCCGAATCCGAGCTGAAGCAAGAAATTATCGCAATTACCGCGGAAGCCCTGGAAGAGCTCAGCGTGGTCTTGAATAAAGACGAACGCTCAACCCTCAACCAAGAGCTTTACGACGAAGTCATGGGCCTTGGCCCGCTAGAGCCGCTTTTGAAAGACGACACCGTCAACGATATTCTGGTCAACGGCCCGCAACAGATCTTTGTGGAACGGGCCGGTAAACTGTCGCTGACCGATATCACCTTCAAAAACGAAAAGCACCTTTTGCGGATCATCGACAAGATCGTGTCGGCCGTGGGCCGCCGGGTTGACGAATCCAACCCCTATGTTGACGCCCGTCTTGCCGACGGCTCGCGTTTCAACGCGATGGTGCCACCGGTCGCGGTTGACGGCTCGCTCGTCTCGATCCGTAAGTTCAAGAAAGACAAGCTTGCCATCGACGATCTTGTGCGTTTTGGCGCCTTTACCGAAGAAATGGCCGCCTATCTTCAGGCTGCAGTATCCACCCGCCTCAATGTCATCGTATCGGGCGGTACCGGTTCCGGTAAAACCACCACACTTAACGCGCTGTCATCTTTCATCGACAATGATGAACGCATCTTGACGATCGAAGACACCGCCGAACTTCAGCTTCAGCAGATCCACGTAGGTCGGATGGAAAGCCGCCCCGCCAACGTCGAAGGCAAAGGTGCTGTCACCCAGCGCGACTGTCTTAGAAACGCCCTGCGGATGCGTCCTGACCGGATCATCGTTGGTGAAACCCGCGGCGAAGAAGTTATCGACATGTTGCAAGCCATGAACACCGGCCACGACGGGTCAATGACCACGATCCACGCCAACTCTGCCCGCGACGGTGTCAGCCGTCTGGAAAACATGGTGGCCATGGCCGGGATCGAGATGCCCCTGAAGGCCGTGCGCAGCCAGATCGCTTCGGCTGTGAACCTCATCGTGCAGGCCTCGCGCCTGCAAGACGGTTCGCGCCGCATGACCTCGATCACCGAAATCACCGGGATGGAGGGCGAGGTGATCTCGATGCAGGAAATCTTTCGTTATGAACGCCTTGGCCTTGCCCCCGACGGCAAGATCATCGGCCGTTTCACCGCAACCGGCGTGCGTTCGGCCTATGCCGACCGCTTCAAGCAATGGGGCTTTGATCTGCCCGCCAG
>JBAUHP010000461.1:0-16748 GCA_049680345.1 Albidovulum sp.
TTCGCCTATTTCGGCGATGGGGCGGCCAATCAGGGCCAGGTCTATGAGACCTATAATATGGCCGAGCTTTGGGACCTGCCGGTGATTTTCGTGATTGAAAACAACCAATATGCGATGGGCACGTCGACCAAAAGATCGACCAAATCGGTCACGCTGTTCGGACGCGGGGCGGCCTACGGCATTCCGGGCGAACAGGTTGACGGGATGGATGTGTTGGCGGTGAAGGCTGCCAGCGAAAAGGCTGTGGCCCACTGCCGCGCGGGCAAGGGCCCCTATATTCTTGAGGTGATGACCTACCGCTACCGGGGGCATTCAATGTCGGACCCGGCCAAGTACCGGTCGCGCGAAGAAGTGCAGAAGATGCGCGAAGAACGCGATGCGATCGAACATGTGAGGGAGCTGTTGTTGCAAGGCAAACACGCAACCGACGATGACCTCAAAGCCATCGATAAGGAAATCAAAGCCGTTGTGAACGCGGCCGCAGAATTCGCGAAAGAGAGCCCCGAGCCCGCGCTTGAGGAACTCTGGACCGATATTTACGCGTAAGGGGGATAGACAATATGGCAACCGAAATTCTGATGCCCGCGCTGTCGCCCACGATGGAAGAAGGCACATTGGCGAAATGGTTGGTCAAAGAGGGTGATAAGGTCACCTCGGGCCAGATCCTGGCCGAGATTGAGACCGACAAGGCCACGATGGAGTTTGAAGCCGTCGATGAAGGCATTGTCGGCAAGATCTTGATCGCCGAGGGCACAGCGAATGTGAAGGTCAACACGGCCATCGCAGTGATGATCGAAGAGGGCGAAAGCACGGACGCCGTGGCGGCCCCTGCCGCCAAAGCGGCCCCGGCAACCCCTACCCCAGCGGCCCCTGCGACCCCTGCGACTGTGGCCGCAGCCCCGGCCGCTCCGCAAGTCGATGCCGCACCCGATTGGCCCGAAGGCACGGCGATGAAAACCATGACCGTTCGCGAAGCCTTGCGCGAAGCCATGGCCGAAGAGATGACGCGCGACGAAGACGTGTACCTCATGGGCGAAGAGGTCGGCGAATATCAGGGTGCTTACAAGATCAGTCAGGGTCTGCTGGATAAGTTCGGCGCCAAGCGGGTGATCGATACGCCCATCACTGAACATGGTTTTGCGGGCATTGCGGTCGGGTCGGCCATGGCCGGGCTACGCCCCATCGTTGAATTCATGACCTTCAACTTTTCGATGCAGGCCATTGACCATATCATCAACTCTGCCGCCAAAACGCTTTACATGTCTGGCGGGCAGATGGGGTGCCCGATGGTGTTTCGGGGGCCAAATGGAGCTGCGGCCCGCGTTGGCGCCCAGCACAGCCAAGACTATGCGGCTTGGTATGCGCAGGTGCCGGGTTTGAAGGTGGTCATGCCCTATTCGGCGGCTGATGCGAAAGGCTTGCTGAAAACCGCAATCCGTGACCCTAACCCGGTAATATTCCTCGAAAATGAAATCCTTTATGGCCGGTCTTTTGACGTGCCCGATATGGAAGATTTCACGGTACCCTTTGGCAAGGCAAAGATCTGGCGCGAAGGCACGGATGTAACGCTTGTGTCCTTCGGGATCGGCATGGTCCACACGCTGGAGGCTGCCGATAAGCTGGCCGCCGAAGGTATCAGCGCCGAGGTGATCGATCTGCGCACCTTGCGCCCGATGGACACGGCCAGCGTGATCAAATCGGTGATGAAGACCAACCGCTGCGTGACGGTCGAAGAAGGTTGGCCCGTGGGGTCCATCGGCGGCCATATCTCATCTGTGCTGATGCAAGAGGCGTTTGATTACCTTGATGCGCCGGTCATCAATTGCACCGGCAAGGATGTGCCGATGCCCTATGCCGCGAACCTTGAAAAACTGGCGCTGATCACCTCTGACGAGGTTGTAGCAGCGGTGAAAACAGTCACCTATCGCTGAGGAGATAAGACGATGGCAACCGAAATACTGATGCCCGCGCTGTCCCCCACGATGGAGGAAGGCACATTGGCGAAATGGCTGGTAAAAGAGGGTGATACCGTGTCATCCGGCGATATTCTGGCCGAGATCGAGACCGACAAGGCCACGATGGAGTTTGAAGCCGTTGACGAGGGCGTGGTCGGCAAGATCCTTGTGGCCGAGGGGACGGCGGGCGTGAAGGTCAACACGGCTATCGCCATCATGCTGGACGATGGTGAAAGCGCCGATGCGTTGCCAGCGGCCAAAGCCGCAAAGCCCGAAGCCAAGGCTGAAACCAAACCCGATACCAAACCCACCGGGGCAACACCCGCCCCGACCGCGCCCGCAGCAACGGTTGCATCCAGCGCCCGTATCGTCGCATCCCCATTGGCCCGACGGCTCGCGAAGGAAAAGGGGGTTGATCTTGCGGCTCTGGCGGGTTCCGGCCCGCATGGGCGCATCGTCAAGGCCGATGTGGAGGCTGCATCAGGCGCGCCAATGGCCGCCCAGACCGCCGCCGCGCCGGCATCTGCACCGACCGCGACCATGCCGGCCAGCATGGCCGCAAGTACCGTCGCCAAGATCTATGAGGGCCGCGAATACGAAGAAGTCGCGCTCGACGGTATGCGCAAAATCATTGCGGCCCGCCTTACAGAGGCCAAGCAGACCATCCCGCATTTCTACCTTCGCCGCTCGGTCGAACTGGATGCGTTGATGGCGTTTCGGGCCGAATTGAACAAGGGATTGGAGGCGCGCGGCGTGAAGCTGTCGGTCAATGACTTCATCATCAAGGCCTGTGCCTTGGCGCTGCAAGCGGTGCCCGACGCCAATGCCGTCTGGGCCGGCGACCGGGTCTTCAAGCTGAAGCCGTCCGATGTGGCGGTTGCCGTTGCCATCGAAGGCGGTCTTTTCACCCCGGTTTTGCAAGATGCGGAAGTGAAGACACTCTCGACCCTGTCGGCGGAAATGAAGGATCTGGCTGCAAGGGCGCGAAGCCGCAAGCTTGCACCGCATGAATACCAAGGCGGCAGTTTTGCAATTTCAAATCTTGGGATGATGGGGATCGAGAATTTTGATGCGGTAATCAACCCGCCACATGCCGCGATCCTTGCTGTCGGCGCTGGCCTGAAAAAGCCGGTGGTCAAAGCCGATGGAAGCCTTGGCGTTGCGACAGTGATGTCGCTGACGCTTTCGGTTGATCACCGGGTGATCGACGGGGCCTTGGGGGCGGAACTGCTGCAAGCCATTGTGACTTATCTGGAAAATCCGATGACCATGCTGGTCTGAACAACGAAAAAGGCCGGGGCTGCGCCCTGACCTTTTCTAGCAATACCGACAAGTCAGATCCCTCAGATCCCGTCGTCAAGCAGTTGATCCATCGAAAGCGAGGGTTGATCACACCCGGCCTCGCCGACTACGCGCGCGGGAACTCCGGCCACGGTCTTGCAGCGTGGAACATCGTGCAAGACCACCGAACCGGCCGCTATGCGCGAACACTCGCCCACCGTGATATTGCCCAAAATCTTCGCGCCCGCACCGATCAGCACGCCGTTGCCGATCTTCGGATGGCGGTCGCCATCTTCTTTACCGGTGCCGCCAAGCGTGACCGAATGCAGCATTGAGACATTGTCGCCGACAACCGCCGTCTCTCCGATCACGATCGAATGGGCATGGTCAATCATGATGCCCTTGCCAACCTGCGCGCCGGGGTGGATATCAACCCCAAAGGCTTCGCTTACCCGCATCTGTACGAAATAAGCCAGATCGCGACGACCTGTTTGCCACAGCCAATGGCCAATTCGGTAGGCTTGCACGGCCTGATAGCCTTTGTAGAACAGGATCGGCTGCAAGAACCGATGGCACGCCGGATCGCGATCATAAACGGCAACACAATCGGCGCGCGCCGCTTGCCCTAGTTCCGGCGCGCTTGCGTAGGCCTCATCTGCGATTTCACGCAAAATCTGTTCGCTCATCTCACCCGACGCGAGTTTCAGAGAAAACCGGTATGCAAGTGCGCGTTCAAGTGAGGGGTGGTGCAAAATGCCCGAATGGTAGAACCCGCCCAAAAGCGGCTCGTCACCAACCGCGGCTTTCGCCTCGTCGCAGATATGGCGCCAGACCGGATCAATCTGGGCTAGTTTGCTTCTTGTCTCGGCCATGGCTGCCTCCTGCATATTCTGCGTCACTCATAACAGATAAGCATCCGGCTGAAAACTGTAAGAGACATGTTCAACAATTCAATTTTTGTCGCTTGCGCCATTCCACAATGGAATTGATCGCCTCGGCCGTCGCCTCAAGAAATGTGGTGTCCGACAAGAATGGATGCGGCGGAAGTGGCCCCTCGGCCATCAATGCCGCCGCAAGGCTGCCATTGCCCCAAAGCGGATGGCAGCGGCCAATGCGCTTGCGGTAGCGATCTGCGGCATGGGCCTTGATCAGCGCGCGTGACAAGGCCCCTTCCCACCCATCTCTGGGCAGCCCCCATAAGCGGCGCGCTGCGGCCATGACATCTGCATGGGTGACACTGCGCAAGGATCAAAGATCCGGCAAGGTGATATCAAGGAAATGCACCGCTATTCGCACGGTCCCACTGGCAAAATCACCCCCGGTTGCATCAAGCTGCAACGGCGTTGCCGCATAAAAGGTGGTGGGCTGGCTCAGCAACCCTCGGGCGAAAGAGTTGGACCCAAGCCCCAGACCCGATCCGAACCGCCCGGTAAATCCGGGGTTTCCCAGCTCCCAACTGGTCAGGGTGCCGGTGATGGCCGCCGTCACCCGCGCGCTCACCCCGACCACAACTGCATTGGGTGGGATAAGGTTTGCGGTTGCCGAAACCGGGCCCGAGGCGATTACATGGTCGGCCTCGACCACCTTCATCGTCATACCCGCATTCTTGGGCGACAGCGTCATCATACCGCTGCGCCAGGCATTGCCGTCATGAATGGCCTGAACCCCTTCATCCAAAATCATCGCCCGCCAACCCCGCTTGGGTTGGGCAAAGTCCCAGCCACCGTTGCGCGCAATTGCCAGATTGCCATCTTGCCCGGCCCATTCATTGACCGCGCCAATTGCCACGCCATAACAACTGCCATCCGCAGCCACTCCCGGCGGGACCGCGATGCTTTGCGAGATCAGTGTCAATGTCACCATCCCATCAAGCCGCGCCAATGCTTCATTCACCGTGACGTGTTTTTGCGCCTGTGCGGCTTGCAACAGGGGTAGGCCAAGTTGGGTTGTATTAGTCATTGACGGATATCCTTACAAATGGCCCCGCCCCGAAGGCATCAGAGATTTGGGCAACATGGATTTCGAAAGGTTGCGATGCAGTGCCATCGGCAGATTGCAGCGCCTGGCTATAGCTCCATTGCGGGAGGCCAAGCGTAACCTCACGCACAGTCGTGGCACCAAGAACCACACGAAGCAGGTAGATTTCCCGCAACTCGCCCAGTGGCACTTCGTAGGCAGACCAGCTGTCACCATCGATCCTTGTCCGCCGGATCCAGCCGATATCAAAATCACCCCCGGCGCTGCGCTGCGCGCGCAAGTGGCTGACAGACAGCGGCCGCAGCCCGATCCCTGCAAACGCCTGAACCTGGTGGGTATAGGACGGATCAGTATAGGTGCGTTTGGCCGGGCCAATCCTGTAGTGGCGCGCCAGATCCCGCTCGCTTGACGAAAGGCTTATCTGGGCCACCGCGCCGTTGATCAAAACCACCGAACTACCTGCGGGCCAAGAGGTCGGCATCAGCGCATCGGTTCCTGCCTGCCCCCGAAGACGAAGCGACAGATCATAGGTTTCCGGTGCCACAAGATCGGCATTCAAGAACTGCAACAGCTCCCAATTGTCGGCGCTGCCATCACCGACCGCCATAAGGTTAGCGCCGTTCAGCAACTGGTCAATGCCAACCGATGCCAAAGCGCCGCCGCTGACCTGCACCCGAAGCGGCTGCCCCCGGTCCCAAAGCCCGTGCCGTGCCGCATCCAAGGTGGACAGGGTCTGGCCGATAACCGCACTGGCAGGAAGCAAGCGGTTCAGTACATAGCCTGCATCCTGATCCGACGAAAACACCGCGACACTTCCGGGCCATGGCGTTGCCGTGGCCGCCAGATGCGGTTGATGCGGTACCTCTTGGCCACTCATCAGCGGCAAATCAAGAAAGACCGAATGAACCGGCACGGGGGCTGCAAAACTGCGCGGAGTGATACGTTCTTCCGCCTCGTCGGACGGCTCGAAAACCCCAGGCTCCACCCGCACTGCCTCAACCGCGATCGCACCGGCCTGTTCGACCCGGTCTATCCGGTAGGAATGCTGCGGCCCCGCTGCCAATCGCACCACATCGCCAGCACCAAGATGGCCCAGTGACGGCGGCAAGGTGAACCGCGCGCCATCGCGGGCGACGCGCGCTTCGGTCAGCCAGCGTTCTGCGATACGTTGCCCTTCAGCGCGGGTCAGTGACAGCGCCAGCTCGGATTGCGATATCGCGACGGTTTCTTCGTCGGGGAAAATTGCCTCGACCGCGCGTGTCTCATAATCGCCCTCTGCTTCGACGAAATTCAACCGCACCCGACCGGCCACATCCGCCTCCATCGCGCGCACGGTTTCAACGAACCCCGCCGTCTCCTCTCCGACCGCCAGATCATCGGCGCTGACATCCGCATCCACACGCCCGTCGCGCATCCGAAAGACCAAAAGCCCGTCGCGCTCCAGCGCCTCGAAACCATAAGCCAGCATCAAGGGTTGCAACGCTGCGCGCGCCGATCCGTTGTCGGCAACAATATAGCCGCGCACAAGCCCGTAAAGGCCCGACACATCGAAGTCGACCATACCGGCGCGCGCGCAGATCTCGGCGACCACACTGGACAGCGGCTGCGCCGTTGTGCGCCCGCTGATCCAATGGCCCCGCGCATAATTGTCACCATCAGACCACAGCGTCTGGTTGCCCGGAAATTGCGGGAAAGGCCGCGCATCCCATGCCCAGACATGGGCACGGGTCATATCGACCATCGGCCCGCCATAGGCAGGCGAGGCCGGATTATTGGCCCCGTCGCCCCAATAGTCGATCATCGCGCGCAGATATTGCATCTGGATCAGATCATCGCGGCGCCCGTTCGAATAGCGCGGCAGAACCGATTCAGAGGATTTCGGATCAAGGAATTTATTGGGCTCATTGGTGCCCTTGTCGATGGCCGCACAGCCAAATTCGGTGAACCAGATCGGCTTCGATTGCGGCACCCAGGGGCTGGCCGCTGCCTGGCGCACACCGTCCAGACGGTCGTGATGGGCATTCTCCCACCAGCCTTTGAGGTCTTTGACCCGCCAAACCCATGGTTCGCCATATGCACCATCGGTAATTGGCGTGCGTATCTGCGCCGCGCGCTCCTCGTTTGATCCATAATACCAATCGAAATATTCGCCGCCCGCAATGTTGGCCTTCAGATAGTCGATGTTGTAGATTGATCCCCAATCGGCATCTGCGTGATCTTCCTCATCGCGCCAGTCTGACAATGGAAGATAATTGTCGACCCCGATGAAATCCACATTCGCATCGGCCCACAGGGGATCAAGATGAAAATAAAGGTTCCCCGCGCCGTCATCATAGCTCGCAAATTCCGACCAATCGGCGGCATAGCTGATCTTGCAAGACGGCCCCAAAATGCCGCGCACATCGGCGGCCAGCTGGCGCAATGCCGCAACCGCAGGGAAGGCATCACCTGCCGCCCGGATCTGGGTCAAACCGCGCAGCTCTGACCCGATACAAAAGGCCTCTACCCCACCCGCCGCTGCGCAAAGTGTCGCATAATGCAAGATGAACCGTCGATAAGACCATTCGGCCGGGCCAAAATAGCTTACGATTCCTCCCGCTGCCGAAAAATGCGCAGGTTGTGCTGCGCCGAAAAACGCCGCAACCTCGGCCGCCGCCGCCGCCGTGCGGTCGGGGGTACCCGCGCGTCCTGGTGCCACCGACAAAGTGATCCGCCCGCGCCACGGCAGCTTGGGTTGATCATTCGCACCCGTCCAAGGATCGGCCAGCCCATTTGCGTCCAGTTGATCCATCAACACGAACGGATAGAACATCACCGCCTTGCCCTGGGCGTGCAGCGCTTGGATGCCTTGGATCACCGATGCATCTGAAGGCGTGCCGCCATAGACAGGCCGGTTAAGAACCCGGACCACCTCATCAGCCGCCGCCCGCGCAATCCCCCCCGATCGCCAGGGCAATGGCACACCATCAAAGCTGCGGGTTTCAACCTTGGGCCGGATCGTGCAAGACCCGCAGCGCAGATCACCGCCAAACCAACTCGCCACCAGCGAGACCGACTGACAGGCGGGCAGCTCTTCGCGCAAAGCCTCCAACGAAACCGCCAGATCGGATTTTCCGGCCGGGCTATTGATGTTGACCGATACATTCTGGCCAATGCCGTAAGAGAAATGCACAGGCGTCGTGGCCAGTGAATATTCGCCCGTACCCGGGATCAAGGCCACACCGTTGACCCCACGTGTCAGATCCGGCACCGCGTCAATATGGGCCCCTTGCGCGGGGCGCATCACCTCAAAACTGAACTGCGGTACGCGGTTGCCAAACTGCCCAAGCTCCAAATCCTCAAGCACGATATAGGCAATGCCCCGGTAAGCAGGCACCTGCCCCGCACCTTCGACCGCCGAAATCTTCGGGTCGGGCTGCTGGTTCTCATCGCCATCATAAATCCGGATCGTCAGATCATCGCGCGATACTTCAACCCCGTCGGCCCAGATCCGGCCAATCCGGGTGATCTTGCCCCGGCAAAGTGCCAGCGCCATATTCACCGAATAGGAATATTCCGTCGTCGTGACCTTGGGCTGGGGCGGTGCGCCCTTGCCGCCACCCGTCGTGGTGGTGTTTTTCCGCTCTTGAAACCGCGATGCCCAGATCACCTGACCCGACACGCGCATCCGCCCCCAGACGTCGCCCACCGACGCGCCCTCACTGGCACCCGTGATGCGAAACCGGTCAACCTGGCCAGTTTCAACGGCTTGCGAGCCTGAGCCCATCAGGCGCTGGTCGATGACCCGCCCCAAAGTCGCACCAATGGCACGGCCAATGACGGCCCCCGACAAGCCCAGAACCGAGCCGCCAAATCCCCCGCCGATTGCCGCTCCGGCGGCTGACAATAATATCGTCGCCATGTGTTACTCCTTAGGGAAAGGCAAAGCGCGCCACGATCCGGCGTCGCCACGGGGCGGAAAGCGGGCTTTCGACCACGCCATGCCCGCTATAGGCATGGATGAAACTGGGTTCGGCCCCGCATTCGGCAATAAGCCCCAGATGCTTGGCAACTGCGGCCGTTTGCATCCGAAACAACAAGACCTGACCGGGCTGAAATTCTGCATCTTCCGCGCATGGCACCAAATGCCGAAGGGCTGCGCGCCATAACCGCTCTTCACCGTCGGGCTCAGACCAGTCAGCGGTATAGGACGGCACTTTTTCCGGCTCTTGCCCGTAAATCTCGCGCCAAAGCCCGCGCAACAGGCCCAGACAATCCGCCCCGGCCCCCTTGGTAGATGCCTGATGCAGATAGGGCGTGCCGATCCAGCCACGGGCAAGGCTGACCGCCTGTGCGCCTGCGTCGCTCATCCGCGCAAACTCCCGCCGTCTTTGATATCGGCCCCCAGCGGATAGGCCATCAGCCAATCTTCGCCCGGAATATGCGGAAAGCCGCGGAAATTGACGAAATTCGCGAATTTCAGTTGGCAAGTGTCGGTCCGCTTGTCACAGCCCGCCTCAATCCGCACCAAATCGCCGGGTTGCGGATCAATGCCCAGTACCTGCCACAGCTCAACCGTGCGTTGGCTGGCAGAGGTGACCCTGTCGTTCTTGACCATCCCCACAAGTCCAGCCGCGGGGCCGGTTAGAACCTCAAAGCGGCCCTTTTCAAAGAACCGGTCGGTATAGCCAAGGAAATTGGCGAATTTGAACACCCGCGCGCCCTCAACCACTTCAACCGCGCGCTCCTCTGAAAAGCCGGGTTGATCAAGGTCGAACTTGCAGTGTTGATCGCCCAGCACGGCCGCGCAGCGCCCATGATAGATCCGGCCCTGCGGCTGGTTGAGCTTTTCGGAAAGCCCGCGCAGTTCGGCGGTAAAGGCACCGCCTGACCGCATGATCTCGCCCAGGGTGCCGCGAAACTGCAAGGCGCGGATATTCACATCCGCCCAATTCACCAGCCAGCCCTTTACTTCGGCGCCATCATAGCGGCCCGCCAGAATATCCGCTTCACTGATCGCATCGGATCGCAGCGCGCCAAATGCCTCGGTGTTATCCACCGCAAGGCCGGTGCCCATTTGCAAGGCCTTGGCCGTCAGCCCGGTATCGGCCCGAAACACGATCCCGTCAAAGACCAGATCGCGGTCATGATCGGTAAAGCCCAAGACCATTCCATCCTTGCGTGTCACAGCGAATGCCCGCGACAGCGTCGTGGCCCCGCTTGCAAGATGCGCTACCATTTCTGGGGAATAGGCTGTCACAACCGTACCTCCACCACTGGAACCTGCGGCACATCGCCCGCCTGAAACGAGGCGACCGAAACCTGAATGGTCTCCGTGTCAAACCGCACCGGCACGTCAAACTCATAACCCGCCGTGATCTGCTCACCCAAGGCGGGCGGCGTGGTGAAGGTCACCATGCCGGTTGCCCAATCCACGTCGAAATGCACAGATTCCGTCTGCTCATCGCCCTGAAGGCCAATGCGTACCGTTCCCAAAACCGGTTTGGTGATGCGCCGTGCTTGCGACGTCGGGCCAGATGCATAGGTCTTGATCAATTGAAATGACACCGCCACCCCGTCGCCCGCACCGATCAGCTGATCGGTATAATCCACCGTGGCCGAGGACCGGCAGGATTTGTAATCGGCCCAATCCTTCCAGCGAAATGCGTGCAACTGGCCCTGACGCGCCTCGAAAAACGCGATCAGATCGCCAATGTCGTCCAGACTGCGCAGGCTGACGCCCGCATCATACCGCCGCCGCGCCTCGGCCCAGGGCGTGTTGCGCTCCTCGAACCCATTGGTCAGCGACACCACTTCGGTTCGCCGCTCCGGCCCGCCGACTGAACCAAAGCTCAGATTGGCGGGAAATCGTACTTCATGAAAAGCCATTCGTCCCTCCTCAGCGGTTGCGCTCACCGCGTGCCAGTGCGCGCGCCATCTGCGCCGAAATCTGGCTTTGGCTGCGCGCAAAACCCTGCACATCCGGCGTTGTTACATTGACGGTCACATTGACCGGCCGGCCGCCACCGGACGTCGCTACACCCAGCCGGCCGTCCGATCCGCGCGACAGCGGCATGATCGCCTCGGGGCCAGCCTCACCCATCAACCCGCGCCCGCCGCGCATCGGGAAGGTGGTGGGCGAACTGACCACACCGCCCCGCGCGAAAGGCATCACCCGGCCTTGCGAAAAGCCCGCACCTTCCGCGAAGGGAAAAAGCCCGCTCAGCAGGTTGTTCAGCCCATTGCCGATCGCCCCGCCCGCCGCATTTTGTATCGGGCGGATCGCCACCGAATACACATTGTCGATCATCGACTGGGCCACTGTCTTCAGCGCATCCGACAGCTTCAACCCGTCAAAGATCAAGCCGTCGAAAGCACTGCGCAGACCTCGCCCAATTCCGGTTGACAGCGTATTCACCTCGCGATTGGTAAAGATCATGCTGTCACGCATCCGCCCAAGCTCGGCGTCAAAGGCAGATGCCATCGCACTTGCCCCGCCTAGACTGTTCTCAAGCGCGCTGACCTGCTGGGTGAACCCATCAAGCCCGTCAACACCCGAGGTTCCGGTTACATCAGCCATGCCCATCCTCCTTTGTTAAATCCGGCCAGGCGGCGCGCAGATCATCCAGCTGCGACCGGCCCATCGGCTTGACCGCAGCCGGATCGCCCAGCATCAATGCAAGCTCTGCCGGGGTCAGCCGCCAAAACACATCGGGCGCCAAACGCAAGCCCGCCATCCCGGCCCGCATCAGACCGGGCCAATCAAGCCCGCCCCGATTGCGGCCCGACATCACGCCCCGGCATCCGGCACGGTGAAGGCGCGCGCCAACAGCTCGGCTGCAATCCGCACCGCCTCCATAGGCCCACCGCCAATTTCAGCGGTGCGCAGGTCTTCAGCCGTGCCTTGCCAACCGCCGCCCCGCAGCCCCGCCACGACAAGCAACATCACATCGCGGGTGGAAAAGCGGCGGTTTTCGAACCGCTCGACCAGCTCAAACAACGTCTCCGTTGCCAAGGCCGCCTCAAGCTCGGCCAAAGCACCCAGTGTCAGTTTTGCCACCCGGCACTCGCCGTTCAGCTCAACCGCCACCTCGCCTGCCCAAGGGTTGGCCATCAGATCGCCGTGAAGCTAAGCGCACCTGCCGAGGCAAGGCTGATCTCATAGGTCGCTTCGCCGTTATAGGTGCCGGAGTATTCGATCGCAGTGATCTGGAACGATCCTTCGACAATACCGAAATCCGGGATAATCACCTGAAACTGTTCGACCGTTCCGGCAAAGAAAATCTGCCGGGCGCGATCATCGGTATTCGAATCCACGAATACCCCCGACCCCGAGACACTGGCCGAACGCACCCCCGCGCCGCCCAGTAATTCGCGCCAACCGCCTTGGCTTTCAAGGCTGGTCACATCGACCGTCTCTGCGTTGAAACTGATCCGCGTGGCGCGCAGGCCCGCAATGGTGGTAAAGGCCCCACCGCCGGTCAGGTCGAGCTTGACCAAAAGATCCTTGCCGTTCTGGGCAACCATGTCCGTTCTCCGATTTGTGAAGGAAACAGCGGGTTAAAGGCGTCAAAATCCCGCTAAATGTTCGCTTTGTGATATTTCTTACGTCAGTCTTCGACCCGTGCGCGAAAGAAAAGATCGATCCGGCGCACGTCCGCCGCCTCTACCCGCTTGGCGCGGGCGCGTTGGAACCAAAGTCCCACCAACCTGCCGCGCGCCAAGATCAGGCTTGCGCCCGTCAAGGCATCCGACACGGCCGCAGCCACCGCCTTGGCATTTTGAAAGCCCGCCGCATCACTGATCACGCTTACGGTGAAATCATGAAACGCGCCGCGCCCGACCTGATCGGATGCATCGCGCGCGGTTTCTGGCCCGATCGACACATAGGTGCCGCCGGGGCTTCCCGGTGGGGCCGCATCATAGATGGCGCCATTGACCAGCGCGTCCAAGGCACTATCCGCCGCCAGGCGCTGATAGATCGCCGCCTGAAGGGCGGCTGCCACACCATAGCTCATGACAAGACCTCCTCTTGCGCGAAGCAGGTCAGGTAGTGACCCGGGCCGTCCGCTTCGCTTACCGCGGTGATCAAAAACACCCGTGCCCCATCGCGGAACCGTTGTTCCGGTCGCGGCCGCGACGGGGCACCTTGCGGCGCTGCGCGCACGGTGATGCGGTATCCCACGGTCGAGACGGTGACGGATTCGCCCGCCCTCTCTCGGCCAGAACCGGCATCAACCGCCGCCCACAAGACCCCGATCGCCAGCCAGACAAGGGTGAAACCACCCGCCCCATCCGGCAACCTCTGGGCCTCTTCCAAAACCAGCTTGCGGTTCAGCTTTGGCGCAATCATGCCGCACCCCCGCCAAGCACGCGCACCGTGCGCCACCGCTCTATCAAGGCCATCACCCCGAACGGCAGCACCGATGGCCGCTCGCCCGCTTCATGGCGGTTCTCATGGAACTGGGCGGCCAGCAAGAACGCCGCCTGCGCCAGATCAACCGGCACATCTGCCCAGGTCGGGCCGAAGCCTGCGGTGAAGGCAATCTCGGCCGTGCCACCAGTCGGTATCCCCGGCAAACAGCCGCCCGCCGCCGCAATCTTGGGCCTGTGGGTGTCACGCTGCAACCGGTAGCGCGCGGGCGCGATCAGCGTCGCCACCGCGTCGCGGTCCAGCACATTGACCGACAAGATCGCAGTTACCGGGGCCACCGGAAACGCCTGCATCTCGTCATTGCGCCAGCGCGACAATGTCAGCAAGAAATCGCGCTCCAGCAGCGCCTTGCCGATCCGCCCTTCAATTGCGGCCAGTGCCGCACGAAGATAGGTTTCGGCCAAAGCATCTTGCACGGTATCATCGGCAAACCCGGTCCCGAGCCGCAGATGTTCCTTGAATTCCTGCACCGGCAAGGCCGCTGTCAGCACGCCGGTCTGCTCGATCAGCATCATGGGTTTTCTCCGATAATTTGCGCCCCTCCTGGGTGGTGAAAGACGCGGGCCAGCCCTGCATTGCTCGGACGGAGGGAGCAGCTAGACAACACGAGGGGTTACAAGCCCGCGCCTTCGGGGGCAGGGTCAATGCCCTGCCCCCATCCGCCGCTCTTACGAGACGGCGAATTTCAGAAGTTTGATCGCGTTGAAGTCGCTGACATCACCGCCCACACGCTTGGATGCGTAGAACAAGACATGCGGCTTGGCCGAGAACGGATCACGCAGCACCCGCATTTCGGGGCGTTCGGCCACCGTGTAACCGGCGCGGAAATCGCCAAAGGCAATGGCATAGGCGTCAGTGCCAATGTCAGGCATGTCTTCCGCCACCAACACCGGATAGCCCATCAAGCGTGCAGGCTCGCCCGCCGCCAGACCGTCGGACCACAAGAAGCGGCCATCGGCATCCTTCATCTTGCGCACCGCACCTGCACTTTTCGAATTCATCACGAAACTTGCATTGGCCCGGTATTCAGAACTAAGCGCATAGACCAGATCGACAATCGCATCCGACGCGTTGGTCGGGGCAAAATCGCCCGCCGCCCCGGTCGGAACGTAGCCCAGGTTGCCCCAGGTCCAGGCACCATTATCAACCGCCGGATGGGTCAAGAAGCCCATCGGTTTGTCCACGCCGTCACCCGAGATGAAGGCCTGCGCTTCGGCACGGGCGAACTTGTCGGCGATACGCTCGGCCAACCAACCTTCGACGTCAAAAGCGCTGTCATCCAGCAAACGCTGGCTGGCTTTCGGCATCGCCGCCAATTCGTGCAGCGGGATCGAGATACGCTCAATCTGCGGGGTGGCGGTTTCGGTCTGGTTGGCGGTTTCGGTGGCCCAGCCCGAACCCAGATCGGTACGGTCAATCAGCACATCGAAAGAGGTCGCCTCGACATTGACAACATTGGCAATGCCGCGCACCGAAGCGGTTGAACGCAAGACCGAACGGATGCGGTCCGATGTTTCGGGATCGACCAAGAACCCACCATCGGCATTCACTTGGGTGTTAAGCGCTTTGCCTTCCAGCGCCAGCCCGCGCAGGGCGTCATCATCGCCCGAACGAAGGTAAGACCCAAAGGCCTTTTTATGCGGCACGTCATGATCGACGGCTGCGGAAAGTGCCGGGCGTCCGGCGGCGTATGATTTGCGATCCAGCATGGTCAGTCGCTCTTCCTGTTGTTGCAACTTTGATTTCATATCGTCCTGAAAACCTTTGAATTCATGTATGAAACCCGCCACCGCGGATTTCACTTCCTGGGCCGGAGCGTCTGACACGCCTTCCCCGGCACGAGCCTTTGTCTCGGTCTTCGTCATTCCCATCACCTCATGTTTGGGGGTTGTGTCAGGCCAAAGTCTCTCGACCAGCCAGCATCCGGCGCGCGTCCGCAAAGACCGCCGCCAGTTCCCGCAAAGCCTGTGCTTCGGGCATATCGCCCTTGGCACCGACCCGCGCCTCTGGAAGCATCGGGAAGGTCACAAGCGACACCTCCCAAAGCTCCACCTCGCGAAGCAGCCTTTGCCCCTTCGCGGTTTTCTCTGCCGTCAGGGTCCGGTAGCCGATCGACAACCCGTCAATCGCCCCCGCCGCGATCAGCGCCGCCGCCTCGCGACCCTTTTCCACCTCGGTCAGGATCCGGCCCTTGACCCGCAAGCCACGGCCATCTTCGTGGATCTCATCCCAAACCCCGATGGGCTGTGCCGGATCATGCTGCCACAGCATCTTGACCGCGCGGCCCTCGGCCTTCAGCCGCGCCAATGACCGCCCGTAGGCACCGGCCATCACCACATCCCCGCCCTGATCGGTGACACCGAACACCGAGGCGTAGCCCTCGATCCGGCAGCCATCCGTCACGGCGATATCCTCACCCAGCCGGCAGAACTTAATCTCCAGCCCGTAGTCGCTTGTCATCATGTGATTTTTCCTATTTCGGTGCGAAATCCAGAACCGATTGAACGGCCTGGCTCAAGATCACCCCAACCACGCCAAAGACCATCATCCACAGCCGCTTTTCGACCCCGGAAATCATCGCCTCTATCCTCTCCAACCGCCGCTCGACGGTTTCGAACTGCAAGGCCATGATCTTTTCATTGGCCTCAAAGCGATGCTCATGCGCACATTCGAACGGCTCTTTAAGATAGCGCGACCCAACGCCACCAACCGCCATGCTCAATCCTCATCCGTCAGCCGTGGAAGGCCCAGAATGCTGCGCTTTTCGGCATCTGTCAGGAATGCCGCCGCACCCACCCGCTTCCATTGCTGATCACGCTCGATTGCCAATGCCGGCACCTGATCAAGATCGGGTTTCAATTCGACCTGCGTGCCCAGATGGGTTGAAAGCCAATAAGACACCGCCGCCGTTACCCGCGTCGCCAGCGGCAAAACCGTCAGGCGGTAAAAGGCGCGATTGGCTTCTTGGTAATTGGCGTAGGTGGCATCGCCCGACACGCCCAGCAACATCGGCGGCACCCCAAAGGCCACGGCAATTTCGCGCGCGGCGGCCTCTTTGGTCTTTTGGAATTCCATATCGCTGGGGCTGAACCCCATCGGCTTCCAGTCCAGACCGCCTTCCA
>JBAUHP010000462.1:0-8333 GCA_049680345.1 Albidovulum sp.
GGCGCATGCTGGGCTTGATCCATCAGCACGAAATCGGCGCATTTTCCGACCTCGATCAGCCCGGTATCAAGCTTGCGCTGGCGCGCGGTATTGCCGGTGGCAAAGCAAAAGGCGGTTTCAGCGGCGATATTGCCAAGGCTTGATAGCATGGCGACCATGCGGATGATGCCCAATGGCTGCACGCCTGACCCGGCCGGGCCATCGGTGCCAAGGATCAGTTGATCCAGCTTGCCCAGTTCGCGCGCGGTATTGAGGGTAAGAAGGGCTGCGCGTTCATTGCCGTTATGAACGATCTCAAGTGCGGATTTGCAGCTTTCGCACAGGCAGATGATCTGATCATCTGGCAAGGCCGAATGGCCGCCATTGATATGGCCGACAACATCTGTGCCGGTTTCCAGAACCATATCGGCATCAATCAGCCCCGAACCTGGAATTGACGGCCCGCCGGTATGGATGGTGCTTTGGATACCGTATTTGCGCGCCCAGTTGACCATCTGATGGGCGGTCTTGCCGTCCTTGACGGTGCCCAGCCCGACCTCGCCCAAAAGCTTGACGCCGGCTGCAGCCAGATCGCGGAAATCTTCCTCGACCATGCCGTGTTCAATAACCGGGGCGCCTGCATGGACCTTGACGCCCGAGGGTCGGAAATTTTCGTACCAACGCTGCGAGGCGATGGCCATGGCTTTTAGCCCGACGATATCCTTGGGGCGGCCGGGCATATGCACTTCGCCTGCGGAAATCAACGTGGTGACGCCGCCGTGCAAGGTGCTGTCGATCCAGTGAAGCTGCTGTTGGCGTGGGGTGTAGTCGCCAATGACTGGGTGCACATGGCTGTCGATCAGCCCCGGCGCAAGGGTCACGCCATGGGCGTTGACCCTTGTTGTGGCGCCTTGGGTATCAAGGTCTTTTTCTTTACCCCAGGCGCCAATCTTGCCGCCTTCGGCAATCAGGCAATCGCCGTCGATCACCGGCTCTTCAATCCGACCGGAAAGGATCTGACCGATATTGCGGATAACCAGCTTGTTTTGAAATTCTGACATGCGCCCTCGTCAATCCGGGATACCGGCCCGATCGTCCCATAATTATCGTTCGTACGCAAATGAAGATTGCAGATGCGGGCCGATCCGGCGGCGCTGGTCGGGTGGTGTCAGGGCGCGAAAATACCGCGCCATATGGCGTGGATTTCGGCCAGATCGCTTTGGTCATGGGCCATCAGCGCGCATTCGCCCTTGGCCCAGGCCGCAGAAAGGCAACCCGCCCCCTCAAGCGCGCCTTCAATGGTGATCAGACGCGGCCCTTTAAGGGCTGGCAGTGAATTGTCATGGGCCGCCGCCTCAAAGGCCTCTAACTGGGTCTCGGCGATATGGCGCATGGCCGGCAACAGCGCGTCGTCTTGCGCTTGGCATGTCCAGTCTTCACCCGACCGTGTCAGGGTGGCGATAAAAATCATGCCGCAAGCATCAAGGAACATCTGCAACGGGCTTGGGGGGGCTGCGTCAAGATCAAGCCCCAAAGCCTCGGCCAGCCGCGATACGGGAATGCCGATACTGGTCGGGCTGCCAGCGTCGGCGCTGTGGGCGGATTCAACTGTCAGGCTGTCTTTTTGGCTGGTGAACTGCTGCAAAACGGCGGTCAGTGCGGTGAAGCCTTCGGGTTCGTCATGCGAAAGCGGCAGAGCGATCAGCGCTTGCGCATCGGACAGATCCTGGGATGCGGCAACCAGCGTCAGCACCCGCCGCCCGGCCACCGTCATTGAAAGCAGACTGTCGGCCAAGCGAAAGGTCAGGTCGCGTTTGAGAACGGTATTGTCGACCTCATCCAGAAGGGCGGCCATGGGCGTTGGGCTCGTGCCATTTGACAAGACCCGCGCGCCTTGCCGGAATAAAGATTTTTCAGCCCCAAGGGCTGCAAGTTTTCTTGATACTGCCGGTTCGTCAGTCACACCTGAACCCCACTGAAAATTCTCCGTATACTGGCGGATTAGACATCGTCACTGATCCTGTGCAAACAGGCCTGCGCTGCGGGCAAGAAGGCCTGAACGTCAAGATCACCGCTGCAGACGCAGCAAAGTGCGTCGTTTGGCTCGCCCGAGGCGCGCAAGAACAGCCGAAGGTGATCTTGGGTGCTGACGACCGCAGAGATGACGGCATTGGTTCCAAGTTGCGGCATGTCAGGGTTGCCAAGCAGTAACGCGGCTTCGGCGCATAGCTGGTCAAGGGCATGACGTTCCTGCGGGGTGTCGCTATTGGTCACCAAGACCATGTTGGTCGCCAGATCAGCAAAGGCGATGGTTTCGCAGGCCGAAAATTGGCTTTTCAACGCGTCCAGTTCATTCGCTACCATGGCAATCATGTCCTGCAGTTTTGAGAGACATGATTAACCCAAATCTGACGCCAACGAAAGCCCAGATAGCGGGCAAGAAGCGGGCCGCGCAGGCTTAGCCTGCGCGTGCCGACCGTTCGCCTTCGCGAAACGAGTCGCGCAAGTGGTCAAGCCCGCCGGTCTTGCCGCTGTCGGAGGCTTGTTCGAAAACCGGATCGCGCACAACCCTGCCGGTACTGGGTCTGGCGGGGCGCGGTGTTCTTGCGATGCCCGAAACCTTGACACGGCGCGGCATGACGAAACCGGAAGGAAGCGCCTCTGCCGTGTTGGTGTCGGATGCGTCTTCGGCTTCGGCGGCGGTTTGCTTGGCTGTGGGTTCGTCAAATTCCGGTTCTTCGACTGCTGGTTCTTCATTTCCGGGTGCGATTTCCACCAAGGCTGGCGACTCGACGTCATTATCGAAGGCGATCTGCGGGTCTTCTTCCCGTGCGGCTTCGGCCACCAAGGTTTCGAAGCCTTTGGGTTCGAATGGGGTCTGCGCAGGTTCTGCGAATTCTGCCACCCTGGCTTCGGGACTGGAAAATTCGGGTGCGACGGGCTTTGGTGCTGCAAAAGCGGGCGTGCTGACTTCGAAATCGTCGAAATCCAGCACCGCTGCTTCGGTCGGCAGACCTGCCGAGGGCGCAACCGTGGCGACCCATTCAGGCGCCTCTGCTTCGGGTTCAGGCACATGCGACAGCAAGGCCGTGCGGCCCACGATATCGTTCATTGCGCCAAAGAATGCGGTGGCGCCGGATGCCTCCAGCAAGGTTTCGTCTTCGCCCGCGGCAAGTGCTTGGGTCAGCGAAATCGGGCATGCATCGGCAAACAGGCCCGCCGTTTCGCGTTTGATGCGCTTCAGCACTCTTTCCTTGTCACGATCATTGGTCAACTTGTCGAAGCGGGTGATCAGCAAGATGCTGTTTTCGCGCACTTTCTCCGGGATGAGACCCCAAGCGGAGGCCTCAGACTGCCGCCATGCCTGGGTTGCATGGGTGCACCAGATAACGCCGTCGACTTCGCCTAACATGCGTTCCCAGATTTCCGAGGCCATGTTCGGATCAGAGATGCCGGGAAAATCAAGCAGATCACAGTGATCCAGAACCTCGGCGTCAAAGCTGAGCTTGACGTAAAGCGTCTCCTCAAGCGGTACGTCTTCGAGCTTGTCCAGGTCAACCGGATAGGTCTGGCCATCGACCGCCTTGCGGCAAGGTTCTTCTATCCCGGATTTCATCCAGACCGGCGGCAAGCGGGTTGCCGTGACTTTTTCAGGCAAGACGCGATGACCCAGCAGGAGGTTTGACAAGGTGCTTTTGCCCGCGCTGAATTCGCCCATAATGGCGATGCGTGGCTTGCGGTATTCGAAATCGGCGCTTGTCATGCTGCGGCCCCCTCGGCTTTTCTGGCGGTCTCGATCTGCGGCTCTTGTTCAGTGACGTGGTTCAGTTCTTCCAAGATCATGTCCAATATCTGCGCACGTTCTGCTTGAGAGTTGATGCCGAACAGGGCGTTGAGATCATTGACGCTGATCTGGGCCTTTTCGGTGATATCCATCAAAATCGCACGTTGTTCGACCAAGAAAGCCACCAGCCGTTCCATCGCGGCAAGTTTGAGATCTTGCGCCTGACGATCTTTCAATTCGCTCACGATCGGTGTGGTTTCCGCCTCAATCAGGCTATGAAAACCGCTGGCATAGGCGCGGTAGCCCTTGCGGCGTTTCCACCAACCGTTCCACCAGGATGTTTGCAGATCCAGGGCGATAGTGGCGCCAAGCGACACCGGGGCTGGCACCTCGGGTGCAAGCGGCGGCTTTACGTCAAAGCCTTCCACACCAACCGCAACTGTCTTGCGGTAGGTTTCGGCAATATCCTTGGCGGCGGCCAGATAGGCGGTATCGCAAGCGGTGTTGAAATTCTTGCGCATCACCTGATAGCTGGTGCGCAAAAGCGTGCGCAGACCGTCGGGGCTGTATTGCCAGACTTCATTTTCGCCTTTTTGTTCCAGGTGCTGAAGCAGCGATTCAAGCGCGCGGTCCAGGAAGCGACCGTGTGATTGATCGACGCGGGTGGCGAAGCTGTCGAACACGCCGTCCAAAGATGTGGCCAGGCGCTTTTTGGCATTTACCTCAAGCGAGGTAAGCAATGCGCTGAGTGCTGCGGGTTCAATCACCTCGATCGAATTGCCTTCGATGCGCATTGAGGTCATTGAACATGATGCACGCATACCGCGAACATGGTTTGTCGCGCGGGCGCGGATATCCGACAACAAGCGCGCACCGATGCCTTCGACAATGCGTTCTGACAAGACCTCAAACAGTTTCGGCAGGCCCGACAGATTCCAGATCAATTCCCGGTCGGTCAGATCGGGCGTATCGGTTTCAAGCAGGGCTTTTGCGCAACTGTTCAAGGCCGCGGCACTGTCATCGACGATGTCCTCGACATTTTCCGACAAGGCGACATTGGCCCAATAGGCGCTGCCAAACACAATTCTGGCCTGTGACGGCCCATTCATCTTTGACAATGTGGCGGTGATATTTTCGCGGATGTCAGGCATCTGGTTGACCGGGTCGGACAATTCGTCGATGCGATTCACGAAGATCACGATGCCATCAGATTTGACGTTCGAGATAAGGCGGATAAGCCCCATATCGACCGAGCTTAGCGCTTGTGATGCGGAAAGAACGACGACGCATAGACGACTGTCGCGCAGGGATTTGATGGTGATCTGTTCGCGCATCATGAAAGTGTCGTTCACGCCCGGCGTGTCGCGGATACACAGCGGCAAGGGAATGTTCGGCGCAGTCAGATGAAGATCGGCGGATTTGGTGATATCGGCAAAACGGCCCTGCTGTTCTTTGGGCGAGATATCTTCGAAATCATCGCCCAGGCAGACGTAGCGCTGCATCAGATCGTCATCAAGATGCCGGTAATCATGGCGCTGCCCCAGCAAAAGCTCAAACTTGCGGCCCAGACGTGCGCGGGTCTTGTCGCGCATGGCGGTGATTTGCTGGTGAATTTTTTGCAATTCTTCATCGGCACCCGCACGCATGGAAAGCTCACCGATGCGGCCACCGTTGGAAACCAGATGATCCCATTCACTGGCATTGAAGAACTGGAATGAGGCAATCGCCGCATCAGCTTCGCGCGGCGCATTGAGGTGCAAAGAGGTCACAACCGACGTCCATGGGTTCACATCCGCTGGCAGCAAACCGGGGCGACCGACGATGGCGTTCACCAACGACGTCTTGCCTGATTTGATCTGCCCGATCATGGTTATGCTTGGCTGAAATTCCTGCAGGTCGGCTTTCAGCTTTGCCACCAGCTTGTCATCGGTCGGGCCGCTAACGGCGTCGATGTCAAGAAGCGTATCGCTAAGCTCGTCAAGCTGGGCCCGCAGGCCTGACAAAAGGTCAAACCCGTTTTTCATGAAGCTACGGTCTTCAGTTTTGCCGTTTTCGCAAAGGTTTTCTATGTGCTCACTCATCGCTAATCACGTCGTCCTTTGGCTTTGCAGGAAAAAAAGCTGCATTGTCTGAAAATGCGTATTTTCCAAGGTTGCTTATTGAGACAAGACCAGTGATCAGCGGCAAAAATGCGGCAGCAATTCGGATTAAGTTTGAATTATTTACCGAACGGAAACTTTAGCGACGTTTTGGCATCAATGTCTTGGGTCCGCCCGTAGCATGGCGCGCACGGGGGTTAAGCCGCCAGACCTGCTTCCATCTCTCGTTTGAGCTGGATGACAACGCTGAGGGATTCAGTCACTGCCGTTGTCTCATTTTCCATTTGCATCAGTTGCATCAGATCGGCGGCATCGAAAGCAGTGTTGCGCATCTGGATAAGGGCGGGATCACCGGCCTCGCCGTTTTCGCTCAGATAGTCGCACAGCCATTGCACCGAACTTACCGTCTCATCCATAAGACGCGTGGCATCAACCGTGCCGGTGTTGGCTAAATCTTCTGCAAAGCGCTGTCCGGTTTGCGAAAGGCGTTCAACCGCGTCTTCGTAAGCCGCGCGCGTTGCCGGGTGCAAAGTGACCGGTTCGGCGGAGTCCTGCGGTACGGGGTCTTGGGGGGAGGCGTCGGTCTGGGCGGGTTGGTCTGCTTGTTGCGCAGGCGCGGCGGCGCTTGCCGCTTCAGCCGGCGGGTAGCGATTCAACAACAGCTCTGCCTGGTCCTTGGCCGCCTGTCGGCCAAGCTCAACCTCGTGCAAGATTGCCGCGATCAAGGCGCGCCCGCCGCTTGCCGTCATCTTTTCCTTGTCGATGCGGCCATCAGCGCCGCGCGCGGCAATGGCATCAAGGGTTGCGATTGCCAAAATCTCTTTGAACTGATCAGCGCTTTGATCGCGAACGTCGCTTAGGGTGTTGTTCAGACTGCCACTCGCGCTCAAAACATCGGCTTTGGTCAGCAAAAGGAAAGCGTGGTCCTTCATCTTGTCAGGTGCCGCATCCCAAAGCTGCTGTTCGGTTTGGCCGAAGCTTTGGCTACACCACAGTGCTACATCCGTCTTGTTGCTTGCCCATGCCAAGGCACGTGCCAGCTCGGCCGGGCTGCCATTTGCAACCACTTCCATCAGGCTGATCTTGCCCAAGGCGGGCAATGGCATTTGGGTCTGGATGAAGATTGGTGCGGTCGAGGCAATTTTTGCGGTATCGAAATGATCATGCTCATGGGTGCTGCCATCTGCCATTGTGCAGGTCGATTTTGACACATCTCCCCAAGTGATCTGTGTGGTTGGCAAGCGATCCCCATGGGCAAAGACTTCTTTGCCCAAAAGGAGGTTCATCAGGCTGGACTTGCCGGATCCGGGCAGGCCGAAGACCGTCAGGCGCACAGGCTTGGTCATGCCTGCAAGCACGGCTTTGGCCTGTTCTTGCAGCTTGGCCGGAATCGCGCCCGAAGAAATGGCGCGATCCAGTGCTTGTACCGTCGTATCTTGGGCCTGATCGGTCACGTTCAGTTTCCTCCGGCGGCCGCTTTGACCGGGGCCAATTCCTCGGCTTCCGTGTCAGGGTTTTGGCCGGAATGGGTGACGCGCGCTGCGGCTTCACCAATAGCTGCATCTGGCGCTGCGACAACGCGTGTCGAGCGGGCAGATTCAATGTCGATCAGACCGGTTGGTTTTTGCCTTACGGCCTGCATCACCGGCTTGTTATGGTTAAGCTTGATGACCGCGAAAGAGACATTGTCTTGATCGGGATCGGCAAGTTCGTTGATTGCCGCCAGCAGATGTTCTGCAATTTCAGCACTTTTCCGGCGCCGGTACTTGTGCAGGATCTTCTGGATTTTCGGCTCTTCCAAATATTGCAGCCCGTCACTTGAGACGACGACAATATCACCGACCTCTAGCTTGAACGCCCTGTTCGGACAGTCAGATTTTGCGACCCGGTCGCCCAGGATCACTGAAGTAAGGCAGTTGCGATCTGGGTGATCCTTGCCCGCTTCTGCTGACAAAATGCCTGACTTCACCATGAAATCGATCTGCGGAGCCATCGAATGATCTTCGTTCAGCTGCTGCAGCTTGCCGCCGCGCATATGATAAAGCGGCGAATCCCCGATGGACATCCAGTACATGCGGTTTTCGACCATGACGATTGCGACAAGGGTGGCACCCATGCCTTGGGTGTTGGGGTTTTCCATCACATGTTCGCGCACGCTTGCGTTTGCATTGGCGGCCGCATGGGTTAGATAGCGCGGGATCTCGGCCTCGAATTCGGCGAAATTCGCGCTTTCGAATTTCAGATCGCTGAAGACTTCGGTCACGACGATTTTGGACGCGACATCGCCTGCGGCGTGCCCACCCATGCCATCGGCAAGGACCGTTACCCCGATATCCGTTCCAGCCGGAAAATCGGTAACGATTGCATCTTCCTGATAGTCCCTACCGCCCTGACAAATGGCTGACGCGACGTCAAAACGTGGTTCAGGCGATCTCCACATTGTCGATCTCCTCGTCTTTGTCGTTCGACCA
>JBAUHP010000463.1:0-3115 GCA_049680345.1 Albidovulum sp.
TGCTTGTCGCGCCACGTCTCCGAGGTGGCAATGCGCAGGTTGCAAACCTTGCCGCCATTGGGAAATGACCGCACTTCGGGGTCGCGCCCCAGATTGCCAATCAAAATGACCTTGTTCACTGACCCAGCCATGCCTTCATCCTTTCGCGATTCCGTTTTTCGCTTTAGACCACCCGGTCTTGGTTAAGGAAAGGATAATTCCAACAATCAACACCGGGAAATTCGCCTGTCACTTTGGTTATAGGTGACACAAACTGCGGTACATGGACCCTAAGTTCAATGGTCGCTGCCACCCGGGCAGGCCAAGTCTCCTGATGCGTCAATGTACAATGCGTTGGCTACGACAGGAGAAAAGACATGAAAATTATCGCAAGAATGGCGGCTTGTTCCGCGATCGCCTTTTGCATCGGTGTACCGGCATTCGCCGATAGCGATACACCATTGGATGCCGCAACTGAAAAAGCCGTAACCACCAAGCTTACAGCCGAGGGCTATGAGGTGCGCTTGGTCTCCATGGAGGACGGCTTGATCGAAGTCTATGTGCTCAAAGACGGCAAGAAGCAGGAGCTTTTTCTTGATGCGGATCTCAATGTTGTGAAAACCAACTGACGCTGAGGTCATGGCCAAGAGTGCAGGCGGCGCGACGGATCGTTGCGCCGCATCCTTCATAAGACAGGAAATGATGATGGACAGGGTGAAGGTTTGGGATCCGGTTGTGCGGATCTTTCATTGGGCGCTGGTGCTGTGTTTTGGCGCCAATGCGCTTGTGGTTGATGCCGAAAGCGATCTGCATCAGACCATCGGCTATGTTGTCGTCGGGCTGATCGGCTTGCGGATTGTCTGGGGCCTTGTCGGCACCCGGCATGCGCGGTTTTCGGATTTTCCGCCATCAATCGCCGCATCCCTTGATCAAATGGCCGATATGGCAACCGGCAGGCGACATATTCACCTCGGCCACTCACCGCTTGGGGCGCTGATGATATACAACCTCTTGCTTGGGCTGATCGCCACTGGGCTTACGGGCTATATGATGACCACCAATAGCTGGTTCGGGGTGCATTGGGTCAAGGAAGCGCATGAGATCGTGGTCACTTGGATGGAGATTTCGGTGGTTGGTCATATTCTGGCGGTGATTTTCGAAAGCCGCCGATTGAAGGTCAATCTTGCCGGATCTATGGTAACAGGTGTCAAGACTGTTCCGGCGAAGAATAGCCCAGCAAAACCGGGCCCAGAAAGACTGTAACTGAATGACCCTCAAGCCATCGACCCTCAAGCGGCGCGGCGCAATCATTGCGGCTTTGATCTTTGTGCAAAGCATTTGCGTGGCGTTCTTCTTGGTCGATGTCATTCATGATCTGGCAGCCCTGCCGCTGACGCAATGGATAAGCCTCTATCTGTCGATAGAGCTGGCCGCCAATCTGGCGCTGATTGCCGGCATCGTGTTTGAGGGCTTCTATCTGCGTCACCTGCTTCGGCGGCAAGCGCAGGCCGAACGCGCCATTTCGGTCGCCTCGGGGGCGCTGCATGAGGTGATGGAGGACTATTTCGAGCAATGGGGCCTGACACCCGCCGAGGCCGATATAGCGAGCTTTACCGTCAAGGGCTTCTCCATATCCGAGATCGCATCCCTGCGCGGCTCTGCCGAGGGTACGGTCAAGACCCATCTCAACGCCATTTACCGAAAATCCGGGCTTGCCGGGCGCGGGCAATTGGTGGGGCTTTTGGTGGAAGAGCTGTTGTCAGGGCTGCCGCCGGGGCGGGGGGCGGAAAGGGGCGAAAGCTGAGGCGATCGCCGGGGCTGGAAATTTCGGAAGTTTGCCCCTATGGTTCGCCAATTGTAGGTTTGACCGGGCGGGGGCCGTAATGCGCGCAGTGGTGAAGTTGACTGGCCTTGCCTTGTCTGGCCTTGCCTTGTCTGGCCTTGCCTTGGCTTGGGCAAGCCCGGTTTTGGGTGAAGGACTGGTCTTGCCCTCTTCCAACACGACATCGCGCTCGGCTTCTCTGGCGTCGCAATTGTCGGTTCTCGATACACGCGCGGCCAAGCAATATTCAGCTTCGATCAAACTGACGCCCGGTGGCAAAGACGCGGCAATTCGGTCGGTGACCTTGCCGAGTTATTCGGGCAGCTACCGCGGCGCCTATATGGACACGGCACGGGCCGCGGCGCGCCGCCACGGGGTGCCCGAGGATCTGTTCTTGCGATTGGTACAGCAAGAATCCGGTTGGAATGCGCGCGCGGTTTCGCACAAAGGTGCCACCGGGCTCGCGCAATTGATGCCCGCAACCGCCGCCCGCATGGGTGTTGATGAAACCGACCCGCATCAAAACCTTGACGGCGGGGCACGGTATCTGCGGCTGATGTATGACCGTTTCGGCGATTGGCGGCTGGCTTTGGCGGCCTATAATGCAGGGCCTGAAGCGGTGCAAAAATACGGTGGGGTGCCGCCATATGCCGAAACCAAAAACTACGTGCGAAAAATTCTGGGCAGCTGATTTTGGACCAGACGGTCATTCAACGGTTTCAACCGCCTTGGATGCCGGGGCAGGGTGGCAGGCCGGTTACAGGCAAACAACGGCCGCGCAATTGCCCCCAAACCCGCCAATCCCGTATGGCGCGGCATTTCGGCCCCAACCCCTTGCTGACGAAACATTGAGCAACGCCTAAACTTCGCCGAACCTGCCCTTCGGATGACAGATGGAGGATGCCCCCCCTTGTGTAACCTTTACACTCAGACCCGCGCGCAAGAGGCCATGCGCCGTTTGTTTGTTGGCAAGACGTTTTCCGACCACACCGGAAACCTTGAACCGGGCAAGATCTACCCTGACCAGCTGGCCCCCATTATCCGTCACGGGGAAGATGAGTTGGAACTGGTCAAAGCCCGCTGGGGGATGCCGTCGCCGCCTTTCGTTCTGAAAACCCAACGCGACCCCGGCGTCACCAATGTGCGCAATCTGGCATCGCCCCACTGGCGGCGCTGGCTTGGCCCCGCGCATCGCTGCCTTGTGCCCTTCTCTAGTTTCGCCGAACCGATCAAGGGCGGCAATCAATGGTTTGCCGTGGCAGATGACGCCCCGGCCTTCTTTGCTGGGATTGAGGTTCGCGGCTGGAAATCGGT
>JBAUHP010000464.1:0-6942 GCA_049680345.1 Albidovulum sp.
CTTTGGTGGCATATGCCGACAAATGGGTTGATGGCGCATTTGATTACGAGGTCGAGGCAGGCATGGTTCTATGCGTTGAGGCTTTGGTCAGCCCGGAAGGCGGGGATTTCTCGATCAAGTTGGAAGATCAGGTTCTGGTGACAGAGACCGGATATGAGAATCTGACCAAATACCCGTTCGATGAACGCTTGATGGGCCGGGCATAAGTTCGGCTGTCCCGGCTTGATTGCGCGACAGCCGGGCCTTCAACAGCTAGTTCGACCAGTTCGAGCGCATAACATTGCCGTGCCAGTCTTCAACCGCAAGCGCTGTTGCAGTGGCCGATGCACCGGGCGCAGACCCGTTGTCGCCTGCGCCTATCGTGTATCCCAGAAGCGCGCCTATCAACAAAAGTGCGGCCCCTCGCATGGCCTTGCCAAGTGACGCAGTTCCAACCGTCGGCAGATTGCCGTCATGAACCATTGCGGACATGATCATCATCCTTTCGTTTCAGATCTTGATACGAAAGATGTAGGCGTTACGCATTCATAACAAAAATGAATAGTTGTTGTATAAATCATGACATATCATGATTTACTTATGTCCCGTATCGGAATGCCCCGAAATACTTGGCCCTTCATCACTTGAGGCTGCTCACCCTTGCGTGACGCGGCGACATAATTCTTGTGGTCCGCCCCGCAGACACCCAACTTGACCCCAAGGCCAAGAAGGAGACAGCCATGGCGACCGAAAACATTACATTCCCAAGCCACGCCGGGGTCAATCTGTCGGCACGGCTTGATCTGCCAGATGGCCCGCATCTTGCCACAGCGCTATTTGCCCATTGCTTTACATGCGGCAAGGATATTGCCGCAGCCCGGCGCATCGCCGCGCGGCTTGCGGCTATGGGGATCGCGGTATTTCGCTTTGATTTTACCGGGCTGGGACACTCGAAAGGTGATTTCGCGGAAACCGGTTTTTTGTCAAACGTCGCCGATCTGACCGCAGCGGCAGACGATCTTGCGGCGCGGGGCATGGCGCCTGCGCTTTTGATCGGCCATTCGCTTGGCGGGGCGGCGGTGTTGAAGGCGGCGGCAAGCATTGCATCGGTGCGCGCGGTCGTGACCATCGGCGCGCCGTTTGATCCGGGCCATGTCACCCATAACTTTGCCGGCGCGCTTGATCGGATCAGGGCCGATGGTGTGGCCGAGGTGAACCTTGGCGGTCGCCCCATCCGCATCGGCAAGGCGCTGGTGGATGAGGTTGCCGCACAAAACCTTGCCCCTGCCATTGCCAACCTCAAACGCGCGCTTTTAGTGATGCATGCGCCGCGCGACAGCATCGTCGGTGTCGAAAACGCGACCGCGATCTTTCAGGCCGCCAAACATCCCAAAAGCTTCGTGACCCTTGATGATGCAGACCACCTGATTTCCCGCCCAGCTGATGCGGATTACGCCGCCGGTGTCATTGCGGCATGGGCCGGGCGCTATCTGGAACTGACGCCGCCTGCCCCGCCACCGGGCGTGCCCGAAGGCATCGTGCGCGTATCCGAAGCGGATCCCGCCGGTTTCATGCAAAATGTCACCTCCGGCTCCAACCACCACAGCGTTGCCGATGAACCCGCCGCTTACGGCGGCACCGATCGCGGCATGTCGCCTTACGGATTTCTGGCCGCCGGTCTTGGCGCTTGCACCTCGATGACCATCCGCATGTATGCCCGCCGCAAGGGCTGGCCGCTTGCCCATGTCCGCGTCGATGTCAGCCACAACAAGGTTCATGCCGAAGACGCGGCCTCGGGCGGTGACGCTGGCGGTGACCGGATTGATGTTTTCGCGCGCGCCATCACGTTGGAAGGCCCGCTGGATGACGCACAGCGCGCAAGGCTGTTGGAGATTGCCGATAAATGCCCGGTCCACCGAAGCCTTGAGAAAGGAGCCACGGTCAAGACGACGCTAGCGCAGAACCCGGAACCTGCCGGTGCCTAGTTGTCGGCCCACTGACAATCCTTGCCAAGGGCGCATTTCGCATCAATCGGACAGATACCGCCCAACCGTAATCTCGCCATTGGCCGCGATGAAACGCACGGACGCGCCGTCAGCGCTTTGTTCCAGCCCATAACAGGCCCATCTGTCCGAGGGTGGCCATTGAGAGCAATATTGCGCGCCCTCTATGCGCCAGCGCCCTTGCTCAAGACGGTCGCTGTGATAGTCGGTCTTGCCACCGGCAAAAAACATCTGCTTGGCGCCACCCGCATAGCCAAGAGAACGCCCACTTAGCGCCTTGGTGGCCACATCACCGGCCAAAACCGTCCAACTCTCGCTTGCCAGACCGGCGCTTGTGACAAGCACCAGCGCCAGCACCGCACGACCGATCACTTGCAACATGACAGCCACCCTATCTTGTCCATCCGCCCCGCGCAGTCTAGGACAGCGCCAAGCCCGCGACAATCGAAAGGCAATGTCATGATCCCTCGCTACTCTCGTCCCGAAATGGTTTCCATCTGGTCCGCCGAGACCAAGTTTCGCATCTGGTATGAGATAGAGGCCCATGCCTGCGACGCGATGGCCGATCTTGGCGTTATCCCCAAAGCCAATGCGGAAGCGGTGTGGAAGGCCCGCGACGTGACCTTCGATGTGGCCCGGATTGATGAGATTGAGGCCGTCACCAAACATGATGTCATCGCCTTCTTGACCCATCTGGCCGAACATATCGGCGCGGATGAGGCGCGGTTTGTGCATCAAGGCATGACCTCTTCCGACGTTTTGGACACGACACTGAATGTGCAGCTGGTGCGCGCCGCTGATCTGTTGCTGGCCGATATGGACCGTTTGCTGACTGCCCTTAAGACCCGCGCTTATGAGCATAAAAACACCGTTCGCATCGGGCGCAGCCACGGCATTCATGCCGAACCGACAACGATGGGCCTGACCTTCGCACGCTTCTATGCGGAAATGGACCGCAACAAGAACCGGTTGGAAAAGGCGCGCTGGGAAGTGGCCACCGGTGCGATTTCCGGCGCGGTCGGCACTTTCGCCAATATCGACCCTGCGGTTGAAGAACATGTCTGCAAAAAGCTGGGGCTGCGCCCTGAGCCGATTTCAACCCAAGTCATCCCGCGTGACCGTCATGCGATGTTCTTTGCCACCCTTGGCGTCATCGCAAGTTCGATCGAAAACGTCGCCACCGAGATCCGCCATATGCAGCGCACCGAAGTCTTGGAGGCCGAAGAGTTTTTCAGCCCCGGTCAAAAGGGCTCCAGCGCCATGCCGCATAAGCGCAACCCGGTGCTGACCGAAAACCTGACAGGTCTGGCCCGTTTGGTGCGTATGTCCGTAGTGCCTGCCATGGAAAACGTGGCCCTTTGGCATGAACGTGACATCAGCCATTCCAGCGTCGAACGCGCCATTGGCCCCGACACCACCATCACCCTTGATTTCGCGTTGAACCGGCTTGCCGGGGTTGTCGAGAAACTGGTTATCTACCCAGAAACGATGCTTGCGAATATGAATAAATTCAAAGGCTTGGTTATGTCTCAGCGCGTATTGCTGGCCCTGACCCAGGCGGGTGTCAGCCGCGAAGATGCCTACCGTCTGGTGCAAAGAAACGCCATGAAGGTCTGGGAAAAGGGCGCAGATTTCAAGACCGAGCTTTTGGCCGACACAGAGGTGACAGCCGCACTTAAGCCGGCCGAGATCGAAGAAAAGTTTGACCTTGGCTATCATACCAAACATGTCGACACGATCTTCGCCCGCGTCTTTGGCGCATCGGACAAAGTGTAGGACAACACCCGCCAATCGTGCGAAAGTGATTTGCTGAAACCAAAAAACCATGGCTTTCTATGCCAAATGGATTTTTCCGGAGTTTTGCAATGTCGTTTTGGGTTCGCATCGCACTTTTGGCAGGCCTCACCATTCCCGGTGCCGCTTTTGCGGCGTCGGGTGACGATTCAACGGCCCCTACCCCTACCGAGACCACGACTGAGTGCAAAAAGACCGAGGTCTGGGACGAAACCGAAAAGAAATGCATCGACGCCCAATCGGGCGCGCTGGACAATGATACATTGTTCGACGCCGCGCGTGAGATTGCCTATGCCGGACGCCCAGATGACGCGCTGGTGGTTCTGGAGGCGATGACCGAAGGCGATAGTGACCGGGTCTTGACCTATAAGGGTTTCGCCAACCGCAAGGCGGGCCGGGTTGCCGAAGGCATGGGCTTTTACCAAGCGGCCCTGACCCAAAACCCCGACAATATTCTTGCACGCTCTTACATGGGGCAGGCATTTGTGCAGCAAGGTGCGTTCGATCTGGCCGCTTTGCAGCTTGATGAAATTGTCAGCCGTGGCGGTGCCGGTACCTGGGCCGAAGCCTCATTGCGCGAGGCGATTGCGACCGGGCAGACCTTCTCTTACTGACTGTCGTTCCCAATTTGATCATCAGAAAGGAAATGCAATGAAGAAACTGATCTTGTCTGTGACGGTTCTTTCGGCCCTGACGCCGGCTTTTGCCTGGGCGCAAGGCTGTAACCATGGCCGCGCCAATCAAAGCGCCCAGATAAGCTGCGCCGATGGTCAGGCCTGGGATGCCAAAAGCAAAAGCTGCATCGTCGTGACTGGTTAAGGTTGCGACTTTAAATTCGGCTTTAAAATGCGGCTTTAAATTGCGGCGATCCGCCAGGAACTAACTCCGCCTTAACGGCTTTGTGCGACTTTCGGGAGGTCTTGACCAGAACGGGAAGCACTTATGGCTGAACTTGCGCAACTTGATCCGCCCAAGGCGGCGACAACCCCGGGGCTTGCGTTTTATTCGACCCGTGCGCTGACCGGGCGGCAAAAGGCCGCCGTGATCGTGCAGCTGCTCTTGTCCGAAGGCGGCGATCTGCCGTTGACGGCCTTACCCGACCATATGCAAGCGGCCCTTACCGAACAGATCGGCACCATGCGCACCATTGACCGCGACACACTTTCAGCGGTGGTGGAAGAGTTCTGTACATTGCTTGAACGGGTTGGACTTTCCTTTCCCGGCGGCATTGACGGCGCTTTGAAAATTCTTGACGGGCGGATTTCCACAACGGCGGCAAGCCGGTTGAAACGTCTGGCCGGGGCATCCTCCAAACTTGATCCATGGGACAAGATCGCAGAGCTTGACGTTGATCGCCTCTTGCCGATCTTGGGCGAAGAAAGCATTGAGGTTTGCGCCGTGATGTTGTCGAAACTTGCCGTGCCCAAGGCCGCCGAACTTCTGGGCCGTCTGCCTGGCGAACGGGCCCGTCCCATCGCCTATTCGGTATCACAGACCGGGAATATTGATCCTGAAACCGTGCGCCGCATCGGGGTGGCGCTGGCCGCACAGCTTGAAACCCAGCCCATTCGCGCCTTTGAGGGCGATCCGGTTGACCGGGTTGGTGCGATCCTCAACGTTTCGCCTGCCGCGACGCGCGATGAGGTTCTCAAAGGTCTGGCGGAAACCGATGCGGGTCTGGCCGAACAGGTGCGCAAGACGATCTTCACCTTCGTCCATGTCGCCGATCGGATCGTCGCGCGGGATGTGCCCAAGATCATCAAAGCCGTCGATCAAGCGGTGATGCTCACCGCCCTTGGCGGCGCCACGGGTGAACAGACGACCAGCGCCGAATTCATTCTTGCCAATATGTCCCAACGCATGGCCGCGGCTTTGCGCGAAGAAATCGGGGCTTTGGGCAAGCTCAAGGAAAAAGACATCGAGGCCGCGCAAACCGCCGTGATCATCGCCATCCGAGAGCTTGAGGCCGCGGGCGAGCTGCAATTGATCGTGCCCGAAGATGCCGAGCCGTGAGCCTTGCACTGATGCCGCCGCCGCCCTATATTGGGCTTGTTCGGGGTTCGCCCCGTTCTATGGACATAAACGCGCTCGTAATAATCGGATCGGACCCGGGGGCGGTACCCGGCGACTCCACCATACCCCCCGTATTGGCGGGCCATGGGGTCGAAATAGGATCGACGAACGCCTAAAGGGGTTAGCTTTGTCTCGGTGAGGTACCACCGTTATCGGTCCGATTTGTACAGTTGCCAATAACAACCGTGCTCCGGCAATGGCTTTGGCTGCGTAAGCAGTTTGAGTCGCCGAAACTAAGCCCTTGCGCCTAGCCGCGTAAGGCGGGGTTCGCAGGTACCTGGCAACAGAAACCTGCACTTTTCCTTTCATCCTTTTTCAAGATGCCGCGCGTAGTCTGGCCGTGGAAATGTGCGCCCTTTGGCATGGTGGAAAAATGACGAAACTGGCGTTTTTGGAAAACTGGTATGACCGGGTCTGGACGCGGGGCGACTTAAGCGGGATTGATGAATTTTTCGCACCCAGCGCCGGTGCCGATGGCCTGATGCCCGATGGGCAGGTCAGCGCCGAAGATTTTCGCGCTCTGGTTCCGGCGCTGCGCGCCCTTGTTCGCGACCTCAAGATTGAAATCGACCGGCATCAGGAGGGCGACGATTGGCTATGGGCACAGATCAATGTGCACGCGCTGCCCGCCCAAGGGGCGACACCGATTCAGGCAAGCGGGCAGGTCATGCTGCGCTTCGAAGGCGATCAGATCGTTGAGGCCTATAACATGTTCGATTTCCTGACCTTTTTTGAGAAAGCAGGCTTTTTGCCCAAAGACGCCTTCATGCTGCTCTTGTCCGGCGAGACGCTGGGTTAAGGCCTTTCGTCAAAGCGCTTGCCCGAAAGGTGCCACCGCGCCATGATTGGCCATGAATATGTGTTGTGTCAGCGCCTTTGTTGGCCTTTTGGCCTCAACGCTTTCCCTTTGCGCCATGCCTGCGCGTGGCTGCGATCTTGCGCTGTTGCTGGCCATTGATGTCTCAGGCTCGGTTGATGACGCTGAATACCGGCTGCAAATCGACGGCACCGCCGATGCCTTGCAAGACCCCGAGGTGCGCGACGCCTTGGTGCATGGACAGGTGGCCTTGGCCGTTGTGCAATGGTCAGCCGT
>JBAUHP010000465.1:0-4442 GCA_049680345.1 Albidovulum sp.
CCGGGGCGAAGCAAGGCACGCCCAAGTGCCGCGCGTAAATACTCGGCGGGCTGGCACCCGGCCTGCCCCGACGCGCGGCCCAGTGCCAGCAGCAGATCATCTGGCAGGTCGACCGAAATGGAAATCATCTTCGCCATAGGCAAAGTCTGACCGAAACTGGTTAACAAGGGGTTGGTCGGATCAAAGCGGAATGAAGTCCCCGCTGTCAGCGTCGTATTGATGCAAACCACCCTCGCCGATGTCCGTCCAAAGCCCGTGCAAGGTCAGATCTTCCGCCTCGACCGCCGCACGCACGAAGGGAAAGGTCATGAGGTTATCAAGGCTGATCAGCACTGCTTGCTTTTCCAGCGCTTTCAACTGCTCGGCCTGATCCTTTATATCCTTCACGCGTTCATAGCCGGGGCGCAAAATATCCATCCAGCGCCCGACAAAACTTGTCTTCTCTTCAAGCTGAGGCGCGTTGCCCGAACACATCGCGTGGCAGCCTTGCACACCGCCGCAACTTGAATGGCCCACCACAATCACATGCGCGACCCGAAGCGTCGCCACCGCATATTCAACCGCCGCCGACGTGCCATGATGTTCGCCATCGGCATTATAGGTCGGCACTAAATTGGCAATGTTGCGATGAATGAAGAACTCACCCTGATCAGCCCCGAAGATTGACGTGACATGAACCCTGCTGTCACAACACGAAATCACCATTGCGCGCGGGCGCTGACCATCCTCAGCCAGACGACGGTACCAGGTTCGGTTTTCCGTCCATGTTGTGGCTTTCCAGCCAAGGTAGCGCTGCACCAGATAGGACGGCAGGGGTTTTGCAAGTTCCATTGTCATCGCCTTTCAAGTGTCCCCCATTCAATAGTCAGAAGTTGCATCAAATTCGAGGGGTATTTCACCATCGCATCAACCTTTTCTTGAGTCCCGCATCGCAAATTGCCCTCGAACTTGGGGCGTTGGATAGGAGGGTCATGGTGCCGGTATTGGCAGTTTTATGCCACAATGAGGGGGTCAGGTTAGATCCGGACCCGTTGGTGGCGTTATATTCGGATCTGGGCTCAAACCGGGCCGAGCAGGTGGTCTGCCGAACGATGGAGGAATTGTCCGCGCGGTTGCGCGAAACACTGCGCTGCGCTGATGATGATCGTGATGACGCCCTTGTCCAGAATGCACGGCGTTTGGGGGCGGTTGCTGAACAAATCGGCATGTCGACACTGCGGCGGATCTCGCAAGATGTCGTCAAGACGACCCTGTCGGGCGACAAGACCGCACAAGCCGCAACTCTGGCGCGGCTTGCCAGAATTGGCGACCGATCACTGACGGCAGTGTGGGACCTGCGCGATATGACGGTCTGAAGCGCAGGTTTTGCGCGCTTTCTATTGCGGGCGGCGCGCGAAACATTAGGCTGTTGGCAAATAGCTTCCGGAAGGATGATGATGCACGTTGCCTTTGCCGATCCCGCAGTGGCCTCTTTGCCACTTCACATAGTTGATGAAACCGAAGCCGCCGCCTTCGTGGCGGCCCAGCCGCCAGCAGCGCAGGGCTGGCTTTCGCGTGCTGGCTTTACCGGTGCGCTGGGCCAGACCCATGTCTTGCCGGGGCCAGACGGGCACCCGGTTGGTGCTGTCACCGGCTATGGTTCGCCGATCAAACGGGCGCGCGGGCGATTCCATATCGCCAAAGCGGCTGCGGCTTTGCCCGAAGGCGACTGGCATCTTCATAACCCGCCGTCTGTGGCTGTCGCCGAAGAATCAGCGCTGGCCTGGCTTTTGGCCAGCTACCGCTTTGGCCGGTACAAGAAAGCAACGCCGCAAAAGGCGCGGCTAAAGGCCCCTGACGGTGTTGATGCAGCCCGAGTATTGGCTATTGCCGAAGGCGAATGCCTGACCCGCGATCTGATCAACACGCCCGCATCCGACATGGGCCCACCACAGCTTGAAGCGGCCTTTCTCGCGCTTGCCAAACGCTTTGGCGCCAAAACCAAGATAACCACGGGTGACGCGCTGCTGCGTGACGGTTTTCCGATGATCCACGCGGTTGGCCGCGCATCATCCCGCGCGCCCCGGCTTTTGGACATGCGCTGGGGCAAGACAGGCCCGACCCTTACGCTGGTCGGTAAGGGCGTGTGTTTTGATACTGGCGGGCTGAACATCAAGCCCGGCAGCTCCATGGGGTTGATGAAGAAAGATATGGGCGGGGCGGCCACGGTGCTGGGCCTTGCGCAGATGATCATGGCGCTTGGCCTCAAGCTGCGCCTTCGGGTGCTGATCCCGGCAGTGGAAAATTCAATTTCCGGGGATGCGATGCGGCCACAAGATGTTTTGACCAGCCGTAGGGGCCTGACCGTAGAAATCAACAATACCGACGCCGAAGGGCGTCTGGTCTTGGCCGACGCGCTGGCACTTGCCGATGAAGAGACGCCCGATCTCTTGATCTCAATGGCAACGCTGACCGGGGCCGCGCGTGTGGCGGTTGGCCCTGATCTGGCGCCCTTTTACAGCGATGATGAAGCCTTTGTCGCCGCACTGACCGCCGCCGCCGCACGGGTCGCAGATCCGGTCTGGCGTATGCCCTTCTGGGCACCATATGAGGCTTTGATAGAGCCTGATATCGCCGATCTTGATAACGCGCCGACGGGAGGGTTTGCTGGGTCCATCACGGCGGCGCTTTTCTTGCGCAGATTCGTGACAAAAAGCCCTGCATATGCGCATTTTGATATTTATGGCTGGCAACCAACGGCGCTGCCAGCCCGGCCAAAGGGCGGCGTGGGTCAAGGCGCACGCGCCGTGCTTGACGCACTTCCCGCGCTGTTGGGCCTATGACCGATCGGCGCATAACCCCGGCGAATGGCCGCGTCGCACATCTGTCATTGCGCGGCCAGATCGAAGCCGACAACTTTGTTGAGGGTGAATGGATGCGTGTCACCGTGCCACTGGCCGATCTTCTTGCACAGCCCGGCGGCCCGCGTGATCGCCAGTTGTTGTTGGGTGAGCGGCTTTTGGTGTTGGAACGGCGCAGTGGCCATGCCTTTGTTCAGGCCCAAAAGGACGGCTATTGCGGCTACTTGATGGATCATGCTTTGGGCCCGGATCAACTGCCCAGCCACTGGGTTGCCGCACCGGCCACACATCTTTACGCGGCCCCCGGCCTCAAGTCCCGCGAAGTGGCGAGCCTAAGCTTTGGGGCATTGTTGACGGTCAGCGCCGAACATTCAGCGTTTTTCGAAACTGCCGAAGGGCTTTTCGCCCCGCGCCAGCATCTGCGCCTGATGGGGGATTTCTTGACCGATCCAGCCCATGTGGCCGAAATGTTTTTGGGCACGCCCTATCTTTGGGGCGGCAACAGTCGGGCGGGCATCGACTGCTCGGGTCTGGTGCAGGCCGCATTGCGGGCTTGCGGCATCGCTTGCCCCCGTGACAGCGATCAGCAATTCGCAGCGCTGGGCAATCCGTTGCCCGATGATGCAATCTATCAACGGGGCGATCTTTTGTTCTGGAAGGGTCATGTGGCGATAGCGGTGGATCGCGAAAAACTTATTCACGCCAATGGCTTTCACATGACCACAAACTACGAAGGCATATCCGCAACCTTGGCGCGCATTTCGGCGCAAGAGGGGCGGGGGGCGTTTTTGGGCGCAAAACGGCTTTAACCTACAGGGCGGATCAGTTTGCGTTCCAGCACCCGCAACACCCCGGCAAGATCATGGCCGCGTTTCAGAATCCGCCCATCCATGCCCACAACCGAATACATCCCTTGTTTTGCGCGCAAACGGGGCTGTTTCTCGATCCGGTAAAGCGGATGTTCTGCGGTTCGGCGAAAAACCGAGAATACCGCCATATCGGTCAAGAAAGACATGGCATAATCGCGCCACTCACCGGCGGCCACCATGCGCCCATAAAGGCCAAGGATTTGCCCAAGCTCGGCACGATCAAAGGAAACCTGCTCGGGCGGGCGCGCGGAATGCGGAAAGGGTGTCGGCGTTTGAACCGTCATAAGCCGATGTTAACCAGCTTTTCGGGCAAATCAAGCGCTGCCCCAGTTCCGCCACAAAAAGACCTCATGCTGGCCCCAGTCGCTCCCGCGAAAAGCCGTGATCTGAGACGAGTTTCATTGTCAGCGAGAGACGCTAGGTTCCGGTGGCGCGGCCAATAGCCCCCACCCAGTTCGCGCCACCGGGATCGTCTCTTGCTTAGGCCTCGCTTTTGCAGGGCCTTCGCTTTTCAGAGATACCAAAATCTGCCTAGCCGCAACGCGCGTCAGTTATGATCCCGTTGGCGTCGATAATGAAATTGATCCTGTCGGGCACAACATCGGCCGTCACCCGGTCTGTAGGATGAATGACCCGCATCGGGGCGGGGAAGGTCATGGCAGCCAAAATGGTTTCGGGCTTACCGATATATTGCTGCAAGGCCGCCGCATCGCAAGAACCGGTGCCAACAATT
>JBAUHP010000466.1:0-2100 GCA_049680345.1 Albidovulum sp.
GAGGGCCAGTATATCATGGGGGGGATCTGCGGGGCCGCGGTCGCACTTGCGGCTTACCCTGCCGAAAGCTTCTTGTTGTTCCCCGCGATGATCATTGCGGGCGCATTGGGCGGGTTTGTCTGGGCGATGATCCCGGCGCTTCTGAAGATCCGCTTTGGCACGAATGAGATATTGGTGTCCTTGATGCTGGTTTATGTGGCCGAAAACCTTCTGTCCACGATGGCCTTTGGCCCCTTGAAAAACCCCGAAGGCTTCGGCTTTCCCGGCAGCCGCAACTTGCAGCAATATCCATCGGCCCATAACGCCGATCTGATAGCGAATACCGGTTTGCATTGGGGGGTGATCACGGCATTTCTGGCGGTGATCGGTGCCTATATCTTGCTGAACCGTCATATCCTTGGCTTTCAGATTTCGGTGGCAGGCCAAGCCCCCCGTGCGGCGCGCTTTGCTGGCGTTAACCCCAAGCGGCTGGTTGCGGTTTGTCTGGGCATGTCGGGGGCCTTGGCCGGGCTTGCCGGCATGTTCGAGGTTGCGGGCCCGGCAGGACAGATCACAGGCAATTTCAACGTCGGATATGGGTTCACCGCTATCATCGTGGCCTTCTTGGGACGCCTGAACCCGATAGGCATCATGTTGGCAGGTTTTTTGATGGCCTTGACCTATATCGGCGGGGATATGGCGCAGCTGTCGCTTGGGCTGCCACTGGCCGCAATTCAGGCCTTTCAGGGGATGCTTTTGTTCTTCTTGCTGGCGCTTGATCTCTTGACCAATTTTCGCATTCGCATCGGGGGGCTGATTTGATGGTTATTGGCGGTATCGACATTGTCTTGCTCATCGTCTCGATGATGGTTGCGGCGACACCCATTATGCTTGCGGCAACCGGCGAATTGGTGGCCGAAAAGTCAGGGGTGCTGAACCTTGGCGTCGAAGGCATGATGATTATCGGTGCGATCTGTGGGTTTGCGGCAGCGGTTGGGACCGGCAGCCCGGTTCTTGGCTTTTTGCTGGCAGCTGTCGGCGGGGCGGTGATGGCATTGCTTTTTGGCATCTTGACCCAGTTCTTGTTGTCCAATCAGGTCGCAACCGGCTTGGCGCTGACATTGTTCGGGCTGGGGCTGTCCGCCTTGATCGGGCAGAATTATCAGGGCGTGAAACCGCCGCAGACCAGCAATATCGATATGGGGTTCTTAAGCGATCTGCCGGTTCTTGGCCCGATCTTGTTCAGTCATGACTGGGTGGTCTACCTGTCGCTTTTGCTGGTGGGCGCCACCTGGGCTTTCTTGAAATACACGCGCGCAGGCCTGATCTTGCGCGCCGTGGGGGAAAGCCATGATGCGGCACATGCCTTGGGGTACCGGGTGATCCGGGTCAGGATTCTTGCGTTGATGTTTGGCGGCGCACTTGCAGGCCTGGGCGGCGCATATCTAAGCCTTGTTCGTGTGCCGCAATGGACCGAAGGCATGACCGCAGGCTCTGGCTGGATCGCCCTTGCCATCGTTGTTTTCGCCTCTTGGCGGGCGGAAAGGGTTTTGTTAGGTGCCTATCTGTTTGGCGGGGTGACGGCCTTGCAGCTTCGCTTGCAAATCGTCGGGGTTCCGATCCCGGTTCAGATCCTGTCGATGGCCCCCTACGTGATCACGATTATCGTATTGGTGATCATGTCAGGCAGGCGCGGTGGGGCATCGCAATCCGCGCCCGCCTCGCTTGGCCAAATTTTCCATGCCTCGCATTGAGGCCAATAACCGCAGAGGCCTCGTGCCCATAACCAACGGAGAGTATCTATGAAACGCAGATCATTTCTGGCCGGAACCGCTTTGGCGGGGGCCACCCTTACGATGGGGTTTGCAGGGCCGAGCCTTGCGCAAGACAAGCCCAAGATCGCCTTTATACTTGTCGGTCCAAAGAATGACGGCGGCTGGAGCCAGCATCACTACGAATCAGCGATGAAAGCCCAAGAGCACTTTGGCGATGCGATCGAAGTCGTTGTGCAAGAAAGCGTGCCTGAGGGCGTTGACGCAGAAGGGGTCATGACGCAGCTGGCCCTTTCGGGTGCCGATCTGATCTTCACGACCTCATTTGGCTTTATGGAGCCGACGATTA
>JBAUHP010000467.1:0-9289 GCA_049680345.1 Albidovulum sp.
GGCAGGGGCATCTTATAGTTCGCATTACATTATCCCTGCGTAAACCGGCCGGGGGCGCTGCCCCCGGACCCCCGAGGTATTTACAAACAGAAGAAGAGCTATCAATGCGCCACCCCCGCAGCAACGCTTTCGTCGATGAACTTGCCTTCGCGGAAGCGGTACATCGAAAACTCTTCCGTGAGCGGTGAGTAGCCGCGTGCCATCAGCTCGGCCATGGCCCAACCTGATCCGGGAATAGCCTTGAAGCCGCCGGTGCCCCAGCCGCAGTTCACGAAGATGCCCTCGACCGGGGTTTTGGACAGCAAAGGCGAGCGGTCGCCGGTCATGTCAACGATCCCGCCCCATTGGCGCAACATCTTGAGGCGCGAGATCATCGGGAAGGTTTCGACCAATGCGCGTACGGTTTCCTCGGCGTGGTGGAACGATCCGCGCTGGGTGTAGTTGTTGAACCCGTCAGTGCCGCCGCCGATGACCATTTCGCCTTTGTCGGACTGGCTCATATAGCCGTGCACGGTGTTGGCCATCACCACCACATCCATGCAAGGTTTGATCGGTTCGGACACCAAAGCCTGAAGCGCCAGCGATTCAATCGGCAGACGGAATCCCGCCATTTCGGCCAGAACGCTGGAATGGCCGGCCACGACCATGCCAAGCTTGTCGCAATCGATCTTGCCCTTGGTGGTATCAACGCCCGTGACCTTGCCGCCTTCGCTACGCACAGCCGTCACTTCGCATTGCTGGATGATATCCATGCCCATGGCGCTGCAAGCGCGCGCATAGCCCCAGGCAACCGCATCATGGCGCGCGGTGCCACCGCGTGCCTGGTACAAAGCCCCAAGAACCGGATAGCGCGGCCCGTCCAGATTGATGATCGGCACCAGTTCCTTGACGCGGGTAGGCTCGATCCATTCGGTCACCACGCCTTGCAGGTTATTGGCGTAAACGGTGCGCTTGTAGCCGCGGATCTCATGCTGGGTCTGGGCCAGCATCAAGAGGCCACGCGGCGAGAACATGACGTTGTAGTTCAGATCCTGGCTCATCGTCTCGTAAAGCGAGCGGGCCTTTTCGTAGATCGCAGCGGACGGATCTTGCAGGTAGTTTGAACGGATGATCGTGGTGTTGCGGCCGGTATTGCCGCCGCCAAGCCAGCCCTTTTCGATCACGGCGACATTGGTGATGCCGTAGTTCTTGCCAAGGTAATAGGCGGTGGCAAGGCCATGGCCACCGGCGCCGACGATGATCACATCGTATTTCTTCTTGGGTTGCGGGGCAGCCCAGGCCCGTTTCCAACCCTGATGATATCCCATCGCCTCACGGGCAATGGCGAAGACTGAGTAACGTTTCATGGCCATGACGAATCCCCCAAGGCGGGCTGGTTTCACCCTTGTGGGCTTGATGTATCAGCGCGCCGATTGCAACAGGCTGGCAAACGTCGCAATCTGGCCAAATGCGACATATCCGACAAATGCGGCACTCTGACGCTTGGCCCTTTCGGGATCAGCCTCAAACCGCTATCTGATAGGTGGATCGGAGGATTGATGGCTTTTTGGGCGATAGTTTTGGCAATGGTGGCGGCTTCGGGCTATTTGCTGTGGCGCACAGTGCGGCGCATGCCGGATCTGGGCACCCTGGGCGGGGCAGAACATGCGGATATGGCAGTTTACCGCGCCCAGTTGGAAGAGGTGGAAGGCAACCTTGCGCGCGGCATTATCGGCGCGTCAGAGGCGGAACCGCTGAAAGTCGAAATCGCGCGCCGGATATTGGAGCATGACCGGACCCAAAGGCATGCCCGCGCCGAGGTTGCAAAACCGGGCGGCATTGCTTTGCCTATGCTTCTGACGGTGCTTTGTTTCGCAGGCGCTTTTGCGCTTTACGACAAGCTGGGCGCGCCGGGTTACCCCGATCAGCCGATGTCGATGCGGCTTGAACGTGCCGCCGGGTTTTATGCCGAGCGTCTTACGCAGATCGAGGCCGAGGCGGAAGCGGCGGCGTCAGGTGCCATCCCGCAGCCCCCCGAGCCCGATCCGGCCTATGCCACGTTGATGGAACAACTGCGCAGCACCACCGCCCAGAACCCCGATAGTATCGAAGGCTTCCGTCTGCTGGTGCAGCATGAAACCCGGCTGGGCAATCTGATGGCCGCCGCTGACGCCTTGCGCCACATCATCGCACTTCAGGGGCCCGCGCAAACCACGGCCTTCGATCACGCCCAGCTGGCCGATCTTTATGTGCAATCTGCGGCGGGCTATGTCTCGCCCGAGGCCGAGGCGGAATTGGCCCAAGCCCTTGCGCTATCACCCAAAAACGGCACGGCGCGGTTTTACATGGGGCTGATGTGGGCGCAAACCGGGCGCCCTGACCGCGCCTTCAGCTATTGGCGCCCCTTGTTGGAGGAAGGCCCCGAAGACGCCCCCTGGATCGCCCCGATCCGTGCCCAGATGCCACTGCTGGCGGATGCAGCCGGTGTTACCTACACCCCGCCGCCGACCGCCTCCGCGCCTCTGGCTTTGCCCGGCCCCGATGCGGCCGATGTCGCCGCCGCGTCGGAGATGAGTGCGCAAGACCGCACCGCAATGATCCGTTCCATGGTCGATGGGCTTAGTGCGCGTTTGGCAAGCGAGGGCGGGTCCGCGCAAGAATGGGCGCGCCTGATCGCGGCCCTTGGGGTTTTGGGCGAAAAGGATCGCGCCATGGCGATCTGGACCGAGGCACAAGAGGTATTTGCTGGCCATGCGCCGGAACTTGCGGCCCTCAAGGCCGCCGCCAATCAAGCAGGGTTGGCGCAATGATCTGTGAAACCACCGAGGCGTTTTTGGCAGCCCTGCCCCAAAACTATGCGATTGCCGGTCTGGATTTTGGTGACAAGACCATTGGTGTTGCGGTGTCGGACCGCAGGCTTTCGGTGGCGACCCCGCTTGAAACCATCCGGCGCACCAAATTCACCGCCGATGCGGCTGCTTTGTTTGCCATCCTTGCTGCGCGCGAGATCAAGGGCATGATCCTTGGCCTGCCACTGAACATGGATGGCAGTGAAGGCCCGCGCTGCCAAAAGACCCGCGCCTTTGCCCGAAACCTGAGCCGCCTGACCGATCTGCCCATCGGTTATTGGGATGAACGCCTGTCCACAGTTGCCGCAGAACGTGCCTTACTTGAGGCGGATACGTCGCGAAAACGTCGCTCCGAGGTCATAGATTACGTCGCGGCGGGGTATATCTTGCAAGGTGCGCTTGACCGGATCGGGCATTTGAGGCGGCAAATTTGAACGAGCAGAACAAAATCGATGAGCTGTGGAAGCGCGACGAGGTTGAATCGCCTTGCATCAAGCTATGCACGGTTCATCCGACCGAACGCATTTGCGTCGGCTGTTTGCGCAGCATCGAAGAAATAACCTCTTGGGGCCGGATGGGCCCCGAGGCCCGCCGCGCGGTATTGGCCGAATTGCCGTCACGCGCGCCGCGTTTGTCACATCGCCGCGGCGGTCGCGCCGCAAGGTTGGAACAGCGCAGCCTAAAATAAGATCTTTCGCCTAAAGCCAATCACGCACTTGCGCCAGTTGCGGGCGGAAATAGGCAATGATCCGGCCTTCCGGCGCGGCTTTCGCACCATCTTGCCAAGGGGCCACCCCGTGCAAAAGATGGCGGTCCAGCAACACCGCTTCCCCCGGCTTTTGCGGCAGCTCGATGCGGGCGCAAGCGGCGAATACCGCGCGCCGCGCCGCTTGGTAGGCATCGGTCAGATCAACATCGGCCCAATCAGCGGGGGCATGGCCATCAAGGGCGCGCGCGAAAGCCTGCGCCATGATCTTGTGGCTTCTGTCCCACACCGCCAAGGGTGCCGCCCCTGCATCTGCATCATTCAGCGCTACCCCCAAGACATAGCCATGCGGTTCACGCAGCATCCGGCGCTTTTGCGCGCCGATCGGCAATATCCCATCCACATGAGCGGCATCGCGCCTAAGCCGGTAGCCGTAAGCCGCCTCGGTTTCATCCGCCGACGGGCGCGGATAACCCGGCCCAATGGCCGACAGCTGTGCGCGGTGAAATGCCATCGGCCCGAAAGCCTCCCGAACGGCGCGAGCAGCCTGCCCGTCAAGCGCCACACCGCCCACCGCACCATCCGCCGCATTGGGCAAGGCATCGACGCCCACAAACCATGTGCCGCCACAGCGCCAGTCCTCATCGCTATCGGCAATCACTTTTTGCGCCACGGGCAAGGCCGCCCCCACCCAATCCAGGATCGCCGGATCGGCCTTGAAGCGGTACCATCCCCGTGCAGCCAGCGCCGCCTTCACCATCCAAGAGCCTTTCGCAGCATGTTCAGCGCCAATATCGCCAGGAACCCGGCAAAGATCCGTTTCAGCGGCGCGGGATCCAGCGAATGGGCCAAGCGAACACCAAGCGGGGCAGTGATCAGCGTCATCGCGATAATCACCGCGAAAGCAGGCAGATTGACCGCCCCCAATGTCAAAGGCGGCGCGCCGGCCACTGGCGTGGCCAGTAAAACCGCAACCGATGGCACGGCGATAATCACCCCAAACCCCGCCGCAGTTGCAACCGCGCGGTGAATGGGCGTTCCAAAAAGGCTCATCAATGGCACGCCGAAACTTCCACCACCGATCCCCATCAGGACCGACAAAAACCCGACCAATGGCGAAAGGGCTGCGCGCGCCGCACCCTTAGGCATCGCGGCCCCAAGCCGCCAATGGCTGCGCCCAAGGCCCAGATAAAGCGCGACGCCTAACGCCAAGCATCCAAATATCATCTGCAAGGCCACGGTATTGAGCCGCATCACCACCCAACCGCCAACCACAGCACCGATGGCAATGCCGGGCGCCCAGCCGCGCAAAATCGCCCAATCCACCGCCCCGCGCCGGTTATGCGCCAAGACCGAGCGTACCGAGGTGACAATGATCGTAGCAAGCGATGTCGCGATTGCCACCCGCATGACCCCCGCGCCCCCAAAGCCAAGCCCGGTGAATGTATAGAAAAACGCAGGCACCAAAATGATGCCGCCACCAACCCCCAAAAGCCCCGAAATCACCCCGGCAAATGCTCCGATGGCCAAAAGCAATAAAAGCATGGGCAAAAGCTGGGCAAGATCTGGCATCAATAACCTCTGGAGGTGCGCGCAGAAATAGCGCCGGGCCCGCCGGATGGCCAGCAACAATTACCCGCCCCCGTCACGCCATTTCGCAAAGCGGCGCAAGGGCTGCGTCAAGCACCTCTTGCCCCGCACCGTCAAGATTGGCGCGCTCTGACAAGATCCGCCGCCAGCCCCGCGCCCCCGGCCGCCCGTGAAAGAGGCCCAGCATATGCCGGGTGATCTGGTGCAACCGCCCGCCCTGTTCCAGATGCCGGGCGATATAGGGGCGCATCAGATCGACCACCGCGAAGGGATCAGGCGCTTGGGGGCCGCCGAAAATCTCGGCGTCAACACGCGACAGAGCGTCCCAAGGTTCATGATAGGCGGCTCGCCCGATCATCACCCCGTCCAGCCCCTGATCCAAAAAGCCGCGCGCCTGATCAACCGAGGTGATCCCGCCATTGATCGATATATGCAAGCCCGCAAAGGCGCGCTTCATCGCAATCACCAAAGGGTAATCCAAAGGCGGTATCATGCGGTTTTCCTTGGGGCTGAGGCCATTCAGCCAGGCTTTTCGGGCATGAATGGTGACGCGCTGCACACCCACTGACGCGACACGCTCCAAAAACGCCGGAAGCACCTCGGCAGGCTCTTGCTCATCGACGCCAATGCGGCATTTCACCGTAATCTCAACAGCGCTATCCACCTGCATCGCCGCCAGACATTCGGCAACCAGATCGGGGCTTTTCATCAGCACCGCGCCAAAACACCCCGATTTCACCCGATCCGACGGGCACCCAACGTTAAGATTAACCTCGCCGTAGCCATAGCCCGCCGCCACCCGGACGGCCTCGGCCAAAACCGCAGGCTCTGACCCGCCCAGTTGCAACGCGACCGGCTGCTCTGCCGCATCAAACCCCAACAACCGGTCGCGCGGCCCATGAACCACGGCCTGCGCCGTGACCATTTCCGTATAAAGCAACGCAGATGAGGTGATCTGCCGGTGCAAGTAACGGCAATGCCGATCGGTCCAATCCATCATAGGCGCAATAGACATACGCCAGGGTGCGAAATGATGCGATTTTCTCTCCATTCCTGACGTTTACTGCAGAGCAGGCAATCACGCCAGAGCATCATTCCAGTCCGATTCCCGCCCTTCCGTGCCCGTTCTCGGTCGATTTACAACAAATGTTGCGACTTAGCCGCCATGTTGTAACTCGACCTCGCCCTTCCCCGTTTCTCTGTGAGTGATTTCACTCAAGGCGTGCGTGCCGGTTTGCCGCCGTTCGCCTTCCGCACTCAAATTGCCAATATTTGCGTTTCGCGACCGCGGCACAAGTTACTTAAGGGGAACACCGGACGTTGCCCGCTTTCATGCAGAGAACGGCGACCCAAAGCTCCGCCAGCCCGTGGCACAGCATCGGCGCCGCGCGGCCCGTCTCGAAGACAACACGCGTCAAGCGGGTGTTCTGTCCAGCGCAACTGGTATCGCCTCCGAGGCCGCGCTTGCCTTGTGGATCTCCGTTCCATCGCTGTCGAGAACGCAGGGTTCGTGTTCCTCGTTCTCGGAATGGAAACACTTTCATTCCTTGGATAAAAAGTATCCGTCAAACCGGGCGGACTCCAAACACGAATGAACCATTCAAATAGGTTCTCGGCTTGGCTCCCAGTCGCTGCCAAGCAAGAACCGCCGCAGCAGCCAAATAGCCCCGATTTTCTGCCTATAAGTACCGAAAGGGACTGCGCTTGGTCAGCCTCACAAGTCAATTTAACTCCTTCCCAAATTGAGAAAGCCTACTCTGGCGGTGCGCCTTTCTAATATGCTCGACACCATTTGATGCCATTTTTCTGAGAACGAATTCTCCAGAAAACGACTGGTCAGCATCGTCGGCTGGGATGCTTTCGAACCATCTTGAATCATCCTTTCTAATGCATTTTGCCAAGCCTCCACGGTATTATCCGCCACGGTATGCGCACCATGCGGTACATGATCAACCAAACCGTCGATATCATTGACAAGAAGGCTACGGCCAGCTGCAAGTGCCTCAATCGCGACAAGCCCATAAGCTTCCCAATTCGACGGCATGGCCACCACATCGACAGCGGCCATGGCAGCGACAGGATCCGGGCTGAAACCCATGAACCGGATCCGCGGATCATTTCCAGCCAGATCTCGCAAGGCTCCTCCCTCGGACCCATCTCCATAGATATGCAGGGATATGTCCGGACGTGATGTACGCCGAAACCCTTTGATCAGCGTGTCGAACCCCTTTTGCCGGTCAAGCCGCCCGATTGCGCCGATGACCCGGACCGGCGACTTTGCGGGTTCAAGAGCGCGAAAGGCCGACAAATCAACACAGGACGGAATGACGGTCAGGGCAGCTACGCGCACAGCGCCGCTTTGGACCAGCCATTGACCCTGTGCATGACTTACAGCGACGACCCGATTGAACAGGCGATAGGCCATGCGCAGCATCGTCGAGAAGCGCCGTTTTCGGGCGACATTGGCGGTCACAAAAGCCTTGGTATAGCTGTGTTCCACATGAACAAGCGGCGTCCTCGGGTGGCGGGCACGCAACGCAGTCAGCATCGGCATCGCCCGCCAGCTGACCGCTAGATGTGAGACGATGACATCTGCCTTGATACGGCCAAGCGACATGCGGCCTCGATCAACGCAGATCAGGCTGTGATCGGCGGTCTGTGCCATCTCTGGCGCAGTCCGGATGTGATCCAGGACCCGCATCACGCCGCCCGCGGTGGTGTCATCCACAAGATGAACAATGCGCGGCAGGCTCATGACATTGCCCCGGCGCTGCGGCGACGTTGGACAAAGGCCATGGCCTGACGGATCACCGTTCCGCCGAGAACCGACAGAACAGCCGTCGCCGCAAGTGTCACCAGCGATTTGGTCGGCTCTTCGATCAGGGGTGCCCGGGACTGTGCCATCCAGGCGCGACTCAGCGCAAAGGCGCGCGGTGCATCAAGGTCGCTGATCGCGCGGCGGCTGAGATAGCGCAGCTGATAGGCCCGCGCATCGCCCGTGTTCACAATGAAAAACGCCGGATTCAGGGGCGTCAGCTTGATCACCATCCGCTCCCAGGCCGCCAGCTGCCGGTCCGTCGCGGCAGACAATCCACCAGCGTTGATCCGATACCGTGTCAACAGGCCCTCAACACCTTCGAACTTCCATTCGGTGGTCAGGGCGATCCGAAGCCAGCATTCGATGTCTTCGGATTGGCGAAAGGTTTCGTCAAAATACCACTCGCGCACCTGCTCGTGGCGCGGACACCAGGCAATGGCGTCAAGCACAGCTCGCCGCAACACGACAGCCGACCCATTGCCGATGGGGTTGCGCTTGAAGATCACCGCAACGTCCACATTGTGAAGCCGAGGGCGCTGCGCCTGCCCCATGAGATCGCCCGCGTCATTGATCAGGGCAGATCCAGAATAACTGATCCCGACATGTGGATTTGCCTCCAGATGGGCCATGTGAACCGCAAGCTTTTCCGGTTCCCAAATGTCATCCGCATCACAAAACCCGATGATATCCCCGCGCGACGCGGCGATCCCGGTGTTGCGCGCGCCTGCAAGACCGCGATTGGCCTGACGGACCACGCGCACCCGGGAGTCGCGCGCGAACTCATCAGCAAGGCGCGGGGTGTCGTCGGTGGAGCCATCATCGACGATGATGATTTCGAAGTTGATGTAGGTCTGCACCAGAAGGGCGTTCAGCGTCTCACAGATGGTATTCTCAACGTTAAAGGCAGGAACGATGATAGAAGCTAAGGTCATAACAGTTTGTCTTTCTGAGAGTTACGAAAACAGGGATTGGCGGGCGGCGCGCGGCAGTGCGCGCGCGCCGCAGGCCCCGGCGAGGGTCAGCGCGCCACGGCGGAAGGGTTTGAAAAATCCGGTAGGGCTATGGCCGAGGCCCATTACGGCATGGCGCAGGGCCAGGGTGCGGGCATCGCCAAGGCGCAGCGCCCGGCGCGCAAGGTAGCGGTGGTGGATGGCATGGCTTTGCGCAGTTGGGCGGATGCCAAACCGCGCGGCGGTCTCAATGGCGCGAGCGCGCCCGGAAAGCATTGCGTCCAGATCGGTGGACAGCCCGCCGAGGGATGTGCGGTACATGGTCTGCAGCGCCGACAGTCCGACGATCCGTGCGCCCGCGCCAACCAGCCGGATCAGCCACTCCAGATCTTCGTTG
>JBAUHP010000468.1:0-4072 GCA_049680345.1 Albidovulum sp.
TGCGCGGCGATCCGTTGCTGGCCAACGTATCGGCAGAGGGTGCCCTGCCCCGGCCCGAAGTACAAATCACCCCGCGCGAAAATGAAGCCGCTCGGCTGGGCATCACCACGGCCCAGATCGCCGAGACTTTGCGCATCGCCACCATCGGCGACAATGACGTGGCGCTTGCCAAAATCTCGCTTGATGATCGGCTGATACCGGTGCGGGTGAAACTGTCGGGTACGGTGCAAGACGATATCAACCGGATTGCCGCTTTGCGTCTGACCACCGCCTCGGGCATCAGCGTGCCGCTATCGGCCGTGGCCGATGTGCGCGTCGGCGAAGGCCCCGGCGCGATTGACCGGCTTGACCGTCAGCGCCGCGCCACTGTGGGCGCCAACCTGCCGGTGGGTGTGGCCCTTGATACCGCCACCAAACGCTTTCGCGAGATCACCGACAGCGTCGATCTGCCCGCATCCGTATCCATCAGCGAGGCGGGCGACGCCGATATCCAAAAAGAGCTGAACGCGAGTTTCGTCAATGCGATGATCATGGGGCTGATGCTGGTGCTGGCGGTGCTGATCTTGCTGTTCAAAAGCGTCATTCAGCCCTTCACCATCCTCTTTTCCTTGCCATTGGCGATTGGCGGTGTCGCCGCCGGTCTGATCGTTACCGGCAATGCGGTGTCGATGCCGGTCTTGATCGGGATGTTGATGCTGATGGGGATCGTGACCAAGAACGCCATCTTGCTGGTCGATTTTGCCATCGAGATGCGTATTCAGGGCATGGACCGGGTCACGGCGCTGATCGAGGCGGGCCACAAGCGCGCGCGCCCCATTGTCATGACCTCTATCGCCATGTCGGCTGGTATGCTGCCCTCGGCCCTTGGGGTCGGCGAAGGTGGCGCGTTTCGTGCGCCCATGGCCTCGGCGGTGATCGGCGGGATCATCGTATCAACGGTGCTAAGCCTTGTGGTGGTGCCGTCGTTCTTCTTGATCATGGATGATCTGCAGTGGCTCTTGGGCAAGGTGTTTGGCGGCATGGTCGGGCGCAAGGAAGTCGAGCCTGAACTGCCCGATACATTTGCGCTGGCCGATGCCGTTGACGCCGGTCGCAGCGACATGCGCGCCCTGACCGACCGCATTGCGGCGCTGGAAGATGAGCTGCACAAAGCCCGCGCGCGCAATCATATACAAGTCGCGGAATAAAGCGGCCTCCTGGCCCGGGCCGCTAACCATTTCGAAAGAGCGTTGCGAATAGCCTTTCCCCTGAAGGATAAGGGAAAGGTGTGTGACGATGGCTTTACAACAATCAAGTTCTCCGCGCGGCGCTGTGCATGAGGGGCATGACCCGCTTGAATACTGGCTTGAACAAGAACGCAGCAGCGCCTTTGTTGGGCCGCTTGGCGGGCACGCGGACGACCAACAAACGCGTGTTGAAGGGCGAATGGCAAGCGGTTGGTGGTTGTTACCGGTGATGGTCATGGCCTTGCCGGTATGGGGGCTGATCATCTGGCTGATCGTGCGGGCCTGAAGGGCCAAGCACGGTCAAAGCGTTTCGACTTCACCTTGAAGCATCAAACATCACCTAACGCATTGAAATCTTGGATTTCGGGCTGCGTCAGGTGATTGCGGGTTAAAGTCGAGACGCTCTAGCGCGCCAGAACCAGTTCGGCCTTCAGCCCGCCCAGCCGTTCGCTGCGGCCAAGCCGCAAGGTGCCGCCATGGCTGCGCGCGATATCGGCGGTAATCGCAAGGCCAAGGCCCACGCCTGAGCTGCGGTCTTGATTGCGGGCGGGTTCAAGCCGCGTGAAGGCTTTCAAAGCCTCATCCCGCTGGCTCTCGGGTATTCCGGGGCCCGCATCTTCGACCGTGAAGCGAACCGAGCGTTCAAAGATCACCAGCGACACTTCGGCGCGGTTTCCATAGTTGATCGCATTGCTGATCAGATTATCAAGCGCGCGGCGCACCGCACCAACGCGCAGCTCTGCCCGCCCTTCGCCCTCAATCCCCACAAGCGTCACGTCAGCGCCGCCCCGGCGCGCATCCTCAACCGCCTGGCGCAACACCTCGGACGGATCGACCTGCACTGGTAATTCGTCTTGCGCGTCATTGCGCGCGAAGGCCAAGAAGCCATCAAGCATCCGGCGCATATCATCTACATCACGTTCCAGCGCCTCAACCTCTTCGCCCTCAGCCAGCATCGCCAGCCCCAGCTTCAGCCGGGTAAGCGGGGTGCGCAGATCATGGCTGACGCCCGATAAAAGCAAGGTGCGCTGTTCGATCTGACGCTCTATCCGGGCGCGCATATCCAAGAACGCCGCCCCCGCCGCGCGCACCTCGGTCGCCCCCGCCAAACGGTAAGGCATCGCCCTGCCCTTGCCAAAAGCCTCCGCTGCAAGGGCCAGTTTGCGTATCGGCCGAAGCTGGTTGCGCAAGAACAAGAACGCCACCAGCGTCATCAAAAGCCCGGTCGCCAACATATAGACCAGCAGTTGATGCGGATTGCGCGCCGAAATGCGGTTGCGGTCAAACGACAGCTCGTAAACGCCCTTGGGGTTGTTCATCAAAAGCTTGACGCGCCGCGAATCCGACAGATCGACCTGCAGCAAATCCCGCAGATCCTGTTGCAAGACCCGCACCACCACCTTGCCCGACAGATCGTAAAACAGACGCAGGTCTTCGCTGGACGCCAAAGGCCCCGCAGCATCGACGGCCGGCACTGCGCGGTGGACCCAGAATTCCAGCGGTGCGGCCAGAACATTGGCTTGCCGGAACCCCGTGGCCGCATCGGGTGCTGCACGAATCGCCGCATCAATATGACGAACCTCAAGCACGATAGAGCGGGCCATCTGCACGGTCACCCCATTGAAGAACCGTTCAATGAAGACAATCGACACCACCAGCTGAATCGTGACAATAGGCACGATCAAGATAAGCGCCGCTCTGCCGTAAAGGCCATGGGGCGTGAAGCGTTTGAGCCAAGCAAAAACCATGGCGCCAACTTACCGGGGCGCTGCGGCAGAAGGAAGCATCACGTGCAAGACGACCAAAAATCCGCGCCATACTACGGAATGTGTGACTGGCTTGGCCCAGATCTGCGCCGCGTGCTTGCCCCCAACCCCTCGCCGATGACCCATCATGGCACCAACACCTATCTTTTGGGCCGCGGTCAGGTGGCGCTGATTGATCCGGGGCCGGATGATGACGCCCATCTGGCGGCGGTTTTGAACGCCCTCGGCCCGGATGAACGGATCAGCCATATTCTGGTCACCCATGCCCACCGCGACCATTCCGGCCTTGCGCGCAAGATGGCGGCGGCGACAGATGCGCCGGTGCTGGCTTACGGCACGGCCCAAGCCGGCCGCAGCGCCGCGATGCAGGCCTTGGGCGAGCGCGACCCAAGCCTTGAGGGCGAAGGCGTTGACACCGGCTTTGCGCCCGACCAGTGCTTGCCCGACGGCGCGACGCTAACGGTGGGAAGCGCGCAGATTTCGGCCCTGCACACGCCCGGCCATTTTGGCAATCACCTGTGCTTTCGCTGGGGCGATGTGATCTTTTCGGGCGATCATGTCATGGGCTGGTCAAGTTCCGTCATCTCACCGCCCGACGGCGATATGGCCGCTTATATGATGGCGCTGCAACGGCTGGCAGACCATAAGCCTGCCAAGCTATTTGCAGGCCATGGCGCGGTGATCGACGACCCCGCCGCGCGTATAGGCGCGCTGATCACCCACCGGATGGCAAGGAAAGCCGCCGTCCTTGCCGCTTTGGGGCCGGGTCCTGCAACCGCGCGCGATCTTGCCAAGATCATCTACCACGACACCCCGCCCGCCCTTCACCCGGCCGCCGCCCGCAATGTCTTTGCCCATCTCATTGAACTGGCGCAAAACGGCCAGGCCGAACCCACCGCAGACATCGCCTTCACAACAGCCTTTCGCACAAGATGAGGCAATTGCCGAATTCTCGATAAAGCCACTGGACGCCCCGGATCGCGCTTGCTATATCGCCCCGGTGTTCCGGCGTAGCTCAGCGGTAGAGCAGTTGACTGTTAATCAATTGGTCGTAGGTTCGATCCCTACCGCCGGAGCCAA
>JBAUHP010000469.1:0-5354 GCA_049680345.1 Albidovulum sp.
TTTATTACGCGTCACGCCGAACTGCTCTAGCGCCTTCATTGAAATTCCCCCGCCGGTGAAATCGTATTGTTTTTCTAAGTTTGTAACTAGCGGGATTGGGCGGGCTTGTCAAAGGAACGGCGCGGCCCTTTTAAGCGGGTCGCGCCAGATTTTCCGAACGGATTATGCTTGACAATGCGGGCTTAGAAAAAGCCGTTGCTGGCCGGGTATTGCGTTGCCGCAACTTCCAACCCGACGGCTGCTGCAACCGCCAGGCTGATCAGGACAGCAAGCGGCACAAATATCCGCGAACCGCCAAGTGCTGCGACATGGCCCAGGCTTTTGTAGCCGCTGTGGATGATTTGCATCTGATGCCTCCGGTATCTGGCTCAACTGCGCTGAAATTACCGGTGAAATATGGCCCTATTGGGGCGCAGACGTGGCGATCTGGCCCGATTTCAGGGGCAAAACAGATCGTTCGTCACCCCAAAGACCAACAAAGACAACACGATAGCAAGCCCCAGAGCCATAGCCACATTCAACACCCGATCCGGCAAGGGACGCCCCGTGGCCCATTCGTAGGCGTGAAACACCAGATGGCCACCATCAAGCACGGGAATCGGCAAAAGGTTCATGAAACCGATGGCCGTGGATAAAAGTGCGATCAAGCTGATCAGATCGCCCAGACCCTGGCTTGCCGCCTGCCCCGACGCTTCGGCAATGGCGAAGGGGCCGGAAATATTGCAAGTCGAAATTGCGCCGGTCAACATATGCGAGATGCCGGAAACCGAGGTTGTGATGATCCGCCAGGTTTGTTTGCCTGCGGCAGATACCGCCTCGACCGGGCCGACTTCGCGGGTGGCGGGTGTAAAGAAAAAGTCACCGATCACACCGATCTTGAAGCTGCTTTCGAATCCCCCCTCTGCGGTTGGCTGATCGGTGCGCCGGGGCGCAAGCGTCACGTCGCGGACCTGCCCCGCGCGCCAGACCGAAAGGGCGATCGGCGCGCCATCGGCGCCGTCCACAACCGCGACCAGATCGGCAAAACGATTGGTGGGGTAACCGTTGGCCGCAACGATCACATCAGCTTTCTGAAGCCCGGCGTCCATCGCAGCCGACCCCGGCATCACCCCTTCGACATAGGCCGGAAACAAGAATGGGCCGTCGGCGGTGATTTCCTCGCCATCACGCCGTACAAGATAGCTGAGCGTGTCTTTTGAAGGCAAGGTCTTGACCTGATCGCCCAGTTCCTTCCAGCTTGCCGTCTCTACCCCTTCGACGCCAAGGATCTCATCCCCGACCATCAGCGCACCATTGCCGCCCGGCAAGGTCTTGAGGCTGCCGATAATCGGGTTTTCGGCGGGCGCGCCCGAAAGCATGAACATCACCGAAAAGATCGCGATGGATAAAAGGAAGTTGAACACCGGGCCTGCCACAACCGTGGCCGCGCGCGCCCATAGGGGGGCGCCATGCATCGTGTGCCGGCGTTCGTCGGGGCCAAGCTTTGCCATGGTTTCTTCATCGGCCCCGGCCGAGGCCGCATTGGCATCGCCCAGAAATTTCACATAGCCGCCAAAGGGCAGTGCTGCGATCTGCCAGCGGGTGCCGCGCTGGTCCACCCGGCTCCAGATAACTTTACCAAACCCGATCGAGAATACTTCGGCATGGATGCCGCACCAGCGGCCGACAATGTAGTGGCCATATTCATGGATCGCGACGATCACCGAAAGGGCGATGATAAAGGCGCCCGCGCTGAAGAAAAATCCGCCGAAAGAGGGAATAAAACCGGTCAAATCCAAAATTCACGTCCTTTTATCGGAGCCTATAATTCCGCGCGCAATACGACGAGCTTCGGCATCAGCTTGCAACACCATATCAAGGCTCGTGGGTCGATTGCCAAGAGGTGTCGCGCTGCCAAACGCCTCTAGCGTGTCTTCTACAACACTTGTCATCTGAAGAAATCCGATCCGGCCCGCAATGAAAGCATCAAGGGCTACTTCTTTGGCCGCATTGAAAACCGCACCGGCAAGACCGCCTATATCCATCACTTCACGCGCCAGACGAAGCGCCGGATAGCGATCAAGATCGGGGTGTGAAAAGCTAAGCTGCCCGACCGCGCCCAGATCAAGCCGCGCCACCGGCAGATGTACACGATCCGGCCAGTTCAACGCGTAACCGATGGCGTGGCGCATATCGGGCGCGCCCAGATGGCCGATCATCCCGCCATCGCGAAAACCAACGACGGCATGAACAAGGGATTCCGGGTGGATCAGCACTTCGATCTTCTTTGGATCAATGCCGAAGAACTCATGCGTCTCAATCACCTCAAGGGCCTTGTTGAACATCGAGGCGGAATCGATGGTGATGCGCTGGCCCATGGCCCAATTGGGATGGGTCGAGGCTTCGGCCACTGTGGCCGTGGCAAGGCGTTCCACCGGCCAGTCGCGAAAGGCACCACCGGATGCGGTGATGATGATGCGCTCAACGCTGGCCATGTCTTCGGACAAAAGTGATTGAAAAACGGCGGAATGTTCGCTGTCGACCGGCAAGATACGGGCGTTGCGATCGCGCGCCGTCTGAAGCAAAAGGCTGCCCGCAGCCACAAGGCTTTCTTTATTGGCAAGCGCCAGGGTGGCGCCTTGCCCCAAGGCGTTGAACCCCGGCACCAAACCGGCGACACCGACAATCGACGACATTACCCAATCCGCCGGTCGGCACCCGGCCTCGGCCAAAGCGTTTGCACCGGCGGCGGTGTCGATACCGGTGCCGGCAAGGGCCGCGCGCAGATCATCAAGGCATTCATCATAGGCGGTGACGGCGATTTCGGCCTTCAGCGCAACCGCCTGTTCGGCCAACCGCGCAATATTGCGCCCCCCGGTCAGCGCCACGGTGCGGTAGGCCAAAGCCCCGCCCTGCCGGGTCAAGAGATCAAAGGTGCTTTCACCGACTGAACCCGTCGCCCCAAAAATCGAAACACTTCGCATAGGTGACCCTAGCCCCCGAAATCGGGCAACGGCAGGCCCGCAAGGCCCCAGCACAAGACCAAGACAGCCGCCCCGATCAACCCATCAAACCGGTCCAGAAAACCGCCGTGGCCGGGGATGAGCCCGGAGGAATCCTTGATCCCTGCCCGGCGCTTCATCGCGCTTTCCGCGATATCGCCCATCTGTGCGGCAAAAGCCGTTAATGCGGAAAAGACCATCAAGAACAGCGTGCCACCGGCCCAAACCGCCGCGACAAGCCCGACAATCGCCGCGCCAATCCACCCCATGACCGTGCCCGACCAGGTCTTTTTGGGCGAAAAACGCGGCCAGAACTTCGGTCCGCCCAAAATCCGCCCGCCAAAATATCCCAGCACATCCGATGCCACGACGACCAGAACCAGCCAGACCGTAAAGCCCAAGCCGTAGCCTTCGCGAAAGGCGGTGAAAGCGTAGCACGCCAGCATCAACGCCATGGCATATACCGCAAAGACCAAGCGATCCTTTCGGGGCGTCAAAACCCCAAGCACCGCGGGAACCGCCGTCAGGCCAAGCCAATAGGGACCATGCAAAATCAAAACCGGGGCCAGACACCCCATTGCCAATGCGCCGAAAGCCACGGCCTGACCGGGGCGCATGGGGGCCGAAAGCCGCGCCAATTCCCAGATCATCAACCCGGCCACGACGATCGACAACAGCCTGACCGCCAGACCACCGGCCCAAACGGCACCAAAGCCCAGCACCAAAACCACGACTGCCGACATAATCCTGAGCCGCAGATCATCCCATTTTGCGGGATCGGTCATGCGTTGACCACACCCCCGAAGCGCCGCTCGCGCCGGGAAAACCGGTCAACGATCTCACCCAGCTCATCGGCGGTGAAATCGGGCCAGAGGGTTTCAGTGAATTCATATTCAGAATAGGCGCATTGCCAAAGCAGGAAGTTTGAAATCCGGGTTTCACCCGAGGTTCTGATCACCAGATCGGGGTCGGGCAGATCGGCGGTATCCAGGCGCGCAGCAAATGCCGCCTCATCGACGCTGTCAGCGGATAGCACGCCTGAATTCACATCGGCCACCACACGGGCGGCGGCACGGGCAAGTTCATCGCGCCCGCCGTAATTGATGGCAATGGTCAGGGTCAGCAAGGTATTTTCGCGGGTCTTATCTTCGATCCCGGCCATCAATTCTTGCAAATGCGGTTCCAACCGTTCCCGCCCGCCGACAAATTTCACCCGCACCCCGTTCTTGTGCAGCTTGTCTGCCTCGCTTTGAATATAGCGGGCAAAGAGCGACATAAGGCCAATGACCTCTTCGGTGGAGCGTTTCCAATTCTCGGTCGAGAAGGCAAAAATCGTAAGGTAACGGATGCCAAGGCCGGGGGCTGCTTTCACAATGCTGCGCACCCGGTCGGCACCACGGCGGTGGCCCACCAATCGCGGCCAGCCGCGTGACGTTGCCCAACGGCCATTGCCATCCATGATGACCGCAACATGCGTCGCCGTTCTGGCAGTAATATCCTTCGCAGCCATTGGCCTTGCCCTTCCCGGCGCCCCTATCAAGGCTTAAACCTGCATGATCTCGGCTTGCTTGGCCTCAAGCGCTTTGTCAACTGCACCGATCGCCTTGTCGGTCAGATCCTGCACTTCATCTTGCCACATCTTTTGATCATCCTCAGACATGCCAGCCGCCTTGGCCTTCTTGATCTGATCCATACCATCACGGCGCACATTGCGCACCGCCACCCGCGCATGTTCACCGTATTGGGCGGCAACTTTCGTCAACTCTCGCCGGCGTTCTTCGTTCAATTCTGGAATCGGCAGCATGATGATCGTGCCATTGGTCTGGGGATTGATGCCAAGGCCACTTTCGCGGATGGCCTTTTCAACCACACCAACCAAGGCCTTGTCCCAGACGTTGATCGTGACCATGCGCGGTTCGGGCACGTTCACGGTGCCAACCTGATTGATCGGGGTCATCTGGCCATAAGCGCTGACGTTGATCGGCTCGACCAATGCAGCCGAAGCCCGCCCGGTTCTGAGCGACGAAAACTCTTGCCGCAACGCGTTCAAGGCACCGTCCATGCGGCGGCCAAGATCGTCGATATCAATTTCAATGTCGTCGGACATATGTGTCGTCCCGTCGTTATACAGTTGCGATCATGTCATTCACTGGCGCGCGACAATACAACCGAGCGCCGAGGAAAGATAGATCATCAACCCTTTACTGTGGTGTATGTACCATTTCCAGACAAGATCCCCTTGAAACCACCGGGTTCGTCCAGTGAAAAGACGATAATCGGCAAGTTATTGTCGCGCGCCAGGGCAATGGCAGAGGCATCCATGACGCCAAGGTGTTTTTGCAAGACCTCGTCATAGCTGACAAGATCATAGCG
>JBAUHP010000470.1:0-2179 GCA_049680345.1 Albidovulum sp.
TTTCCCCGATGTTAAACCCCGTAAGCCACCTGCGGCAGCCAGGTTGCGAGCTTGGGAAAGACGTAGATCAACGCCACCGCGAACATCTGGATAAGCATGAAGGGGATGATCCCGCGATAGATCGTCATTGTCGTCACACCTTTCGGCGCGACACCCTTCATGTAGAACAATGCGAAACCTACCGGCGGGGTGATGAATGAGGTTTGCAAGGTGACCGCAAAGAGGACGGCGAACCATATCAGATCGACATCAAGACCGACCAGAACCGGCGCGATCAGCGGCAGCAAGATCAGCGTGATCTCTATCCAGTCGAGGACGAAACCCAGAAGGAAGGCCACGAACAGGATCACGATGACAACGCCGTTCGGCCCGAAAGGCAGGCTTGTCAACGCGTCCTCGACCAACTCGTCGCCGCCAAAGCCGCGTAAGACCAGTGCAAAGGCCGTAGCCCCGACGAAAAGGGCGAAAATGTAGGAGGTCGTTTTCATCGTGCCGCGCAAAACGTCTTGCAGGCCCGAAAAATTCAACCGGCCGCGCAACAGCGCCAGCAAGGTGGCCCCAAGCGCGCCGACGCCCGAGGCCTCGGTTGGGGTGGCGATGCCGAAGAAGATGCTGCCAAGCACGGCCACGATCAAAAGTGTGGGCGGGATTGTTGATTTCAGCACGTTGAGGAACAGGCCGAAGGTGACAGGCTCGGCGTCTTTTGGCGCCGGGGCGACGGAGGGGCGCAACCATGCGTAAACAAGGATGAACACCCCATAAAGCCCGCCCAGCATCAGGCCCGGAATCATCGCGCCCATGAAAAGATCACCGACCGAGACGCGGATCTGGTCGGCCATCAGCACCAGCATGATCGAGGGCGGAATAAGAATACCAAGCGTCCCTGTCGCGCAGACCACGCCACAAGCCAGGGCCGCGTCATACTGGTGCTTCAGCATCAGCGGGATGCCAAGAATGGCCAATAGCACCACGGCCGCCCCGATAATTCCGGTGGATGCCGCCAGCAGCACGCCGATGACCACGACAGTGATTGCCAGCCCGCCGCGTACCCGGCCAAAAAGCTTGGCCAGATCCGTCATCAGATCTTCGGCAATGCCCGACTTGTCCATCATGATGCCCATGAAGACGAACATCGGCAGGGCCACGAGAACCCAGTTGTTCATCACCGCGTAGATACGTTCAACGATGATGGAGCTGTAGCCCCAGTCAACGCCGAAGAACGTGTCAAGATAATTGTCCGACAGGACCGAGATGGCGGTGAACAGCACCGCGAGGCCACCCATCAGCCATGCGACGGGGTAGCCGGTGAAGATGAGAAGGACAAAACTGACAAAAAGCGCGATGGCCATGTATTGGGCGGGATCTGAAATCATCTTATGCGCCTTTCGCCGGAGCGGCCGGTCCATATCGCAGCGTGGCAATCACGCGGGTCAGCCGCGCCAGCCCGACCAGAAACAAGAGCCCGAAGCTGAAAAGCAGACAGCCCTTGATCAGCCAGCGCGCGCTTAGCCCATTGGCCGAGGTCGAAGTTTCATTGGTGTGCCAGGACAATTCCACGAAAGGGAAGGCGAAGTAGATAACGAAACAAACGAAGGGCAGGAACAGAAGCGTAAGACCCAAAGCCTCCAGCCACATGCGGGCGGGCAGCGACAACTGGTCATGCAACACGTCGACGCGCACATGGCCGTCAGAGATGAATGTATAGGAGAGGCCCACAAGCCAGGCGGCGGCGTAGAGATACCATTGCAGTTCCTCCAGCTCGATCATGCCCTGACTGAAGACATATCGCAGCACGACATTGCCGATGATCACAACCAAAAGGACAAGCCAAAGCCAGCTGAACGCCTCGCCCAAAAGCCCGACCACGCGGTCGATGGCGCGGGCAAAGCCGTTGTCGCGCAGCGCATCTGCTTCGTGGTGCGGCAGATCGCCTGCATCGACGCCTGCCTTCAACCTGTCTTCGTCACCTTGTTGCATATGCCCCCCCAAAAAACATCAGCCTAGCGGACAAGGGGCCGCCCTGTCATCCAATCCGACAGGGCGGCCCCGGTTTCTTGCCTTGCGGACTTTAGTTGAAGTCGCGCGGCAGGTAGCCCAGTTCTTTCCAGATCTGGTAATCGTCATGGAACGCCTTTTGCGAGTCCCAGACCCGGGCAAAGTCGGCGTCTTTGGCGGCTTC
>JBAUHP010000471.1:0-2487 GCA_049680345.1 Albidovulum sp.
GCCAGCGCCTTGCCGATCTGTCGCGCGCCCTTGGCCGCCCCGAGGCGCTGACAACGCCGCAGCGCCAGCGGCTTGATCTTTGGGCCGAACGGCTTGACCCCGCCTTGCGCTCTGCCGCGACCCGCAAGCGTGCGGCCTTCAACGCCGTCGCCGGCCGCGCCCAGCCGGGGCTTTTGACCCGCTACATAGAGGTCGAAAGACGCCGCCTTAACGAAAGATCGGCGCGCCTTGCGCCTGCCGTGGCACGCATGGCGCGCGACGCAAAACGCGCCAATGACAAATTCGCCAAGGATCTCGGCGATCTGACCCAGCGCCTTGCCGCCGCACCAAATCTGCGGCTGGAGGCTTTGACCCAGCGCCTTGCCGCCCTTGACCGCACCCGTCTGACTTTGGGCTACACCCAGACGCTGGCGCGTGGCTATGCCGTTATCCGCGCCGAAGGCCGGGTGATCACCGGGCAAAAGGCGGCGCGCGCGGCGGCCGGGTTGGAGATTGAGTTCAGCGATGGCAGGGTAAGTGTCGGGCAAGGTGGCGACGCGGCAGGTCCGGCGGAAAACCCGCCGCAAAAGCCCGCCAAAAAGCCAGCGCCGAAACCAGCCCCCAAAGCGCCGGGCCAAGGCTCACTTTTCTAAGCCGCCGGTTCAAGCCTCCGGTTCAAGCCCCCCGTTCAAGCCTCCGGGGTTTCAAACCCCCACATCCGGCCCAAAACACGCCATCGGTTCGGGGCTGGAGCGTTTGGCGATGAGCGGGGCGTTTTCGGTATCTCCGCGAAACTCGGCGTGCAAGCCATCCGTATGGGCCCGAAAGACCCAGCATTGCGGCTCGGGGGCGTCTTCATAGACGAAACAGATGTCTTGCCCCTCGGGATACCAGAACCCCTTGCGGCAATCATCGCCGGTAAAGGCCCAGATCACCTGACGCCCGGGCAGATATTGTTCGGCCCCGTAAGACTGGCCATCGCGGCTGAAGTAGAAGGTGCGACCGGTGGTGAGGCTGGCGAATTCATCGCCCGACAGGGGGGCCTCTTGTGCCCCGGAAAATGTTGCGAAAACAACTGCCGCCGCAACGGCGGCATGGCCAAACAGCTTCATGAATTTTGCCTTTTCCATGTGTTCAAACGCCTGTCCATGATCCGATGCCAAAAGTAGGGAATCAGCGCCAGCGTGGCCATGGCGGGCAAGGAAAAGGGCAACAGCGGCGCCTTTCCGCCCGGCGACAGTTCAAGCGCGGTATAGGGGCGGGCGGGGTGCAGATGATGATCTGCGTGGCGGGGTGCGTGTAGCATCATCAGCCCGGAAAACAGATCCGGCGCATCCCAGCTATGGGCGGGGCCGAAGGGTTCATAGCTGTCTAACCCGGTTTCTTGCCGCTCCAACCCATAATGCTGGACGTAATCAGACAGCAAGAGTTGCACCTGGGTATGGGCGCAAAGCAAAAGATAGGCCAGAAATCCGTCAATCCCAAAGCCCGCCGCGATGATCAGCACAAAACCCGCTGCACCCGCAAGATAGACCGTATAGGGCTGCAACCAAGCGGGGCGGCCGTCCTGGCGGGCCTTTTCCATCTCATACCCGGCAATAAAGCCGCCGGGCCAGGCGCGCACCAAGAAGGCATAAAAGCTTTCACCGGCCTGGGCGGTGTTTGGATCATCCGCCGTGGCCGCAAAACGGTGATGCACCAGCCTGTGCGCCGAGGTGTGATGGCCAAACAACAATGAGATATAGATCCACATCCCAAGCCGGAATGACCAGCGATCGGTGCGGTGGATCAATTCATGCGCGGTCGAATTTGACACCTGACCAAACCACAGACCAAAGCCCAGGAATGACAAAACCCATGATCCAAGCCCAAGCCCGGTGCCGCCGGTCAGCGCGAAAACCGCGAATAGCAGCATTGGAAAATGCAAAAGCCCCAGCGCCAAGGGAAGCCTTTCCAGCCAGATATCAGCCTCAGGTGCCGCGCGGTCCTTGCCAAACCGCCGTCCCAGCCGGTCGGCAATAGACAAGAAAAGTGTGATCCACAAAAAGCCAAACAGCGCCCAAAACCCGCCAAACACCGCGCCGATCAGCAAAAACACCGCTGGCGAAAGGCTTGCCGCGGCAAAATGCGCGGCAGGATGCCTCAGGAAGGCAAGTCTGGGGTGATCGATCAGGGGTTTGTTCATGGATCTCTCATGATGCGGTTTGTCATGCTGCCAGTCGGGTTAAGTCTTGCGCGAAGGTGGCGATCTTCGCAAGCAAAGAGACTGGCGATCCGGACAATGAAGGGGCACCCCCACGCCCGGGCCCGCGCCGCCTTGCCCAAAACCAGCGCCAGCCCTTCCATCCGGCGCGCGAATTGACTAGGTGAAAGAGAACAGTAGCCAAGCAGGCGGTGGCATGTCTTTTTTCGGTAAACTCAAGGAACGGCTCTTCAAGTCCTCGTCGAAGCTTGACAAGGGATTGGAAGAAATTGTCGCCGCCGATGCGGTGCCCGAGGAAGACGATC
>JBAUHP010000472.1:0-5589 GCA_049680345.1 Albidovulum sp.
ACCGGAAGCCGTGTGTGGTGAAACCTTCCAAATCCATGCGCTTGAACAGCGCCTTGAACACCATCACGGACATTGGCTTTCCTTTGCCATCAGACCCGCGCTGCACGCTTGGGAACAGGAATTCACCGTCCAGCCCACGCACAGCTTCCAGCACCAGCAACGCCTCTGGTGAAAGCGGAACGCGGTGCGGCACCTTGCGCTTCATCCGGTCAGCCGGGACGTTCCAGACCTTCGCCGCCAAGTCGATTTCTTCCCATCTGGCGCCGCGCACTTCGCCGGATCGCGATGCGGTCAGGACAATGAATTCGAGAGCCCGAGCCGATATGCCTTCGCGGTCGTTTAGTTGCGCCATGAAAACAGGCAATTCGCGCCAAGGCATTGCAGCCAAGTGCTCAGCCCGTCGCTTGACTTGCGGCAAGGCCCTCTTGATGCCGTTGACAGGGTTCTCGTGTGGATAGAGACCCTTGCCCTTGGCCCAATCCAATATCGTTGCAAGGCGCTGGCTCAGGCGTGTGGCGGTCTCGTGCTTCTCGGTCCAGATGGGCGCCAGAACGCGCATCACGTCGCCCGTGGTCACGCTTTCAATCGGCGCTTTGCCAAACACCGGATTTGCATGGGCCTTGATCGTCGCGAGCCAAGTCTCTGCGTGTTTGGCGTTCCTCCAGTTCGGCCTGAGCATATCGAAGACCTGCTGGGCGGCATCTTCGAAGGTGATGCTTTCGCGATGTTTCAGATCAAGAGGGTTCGTCCCTGCACGCGCGGCCTTGTGATACTTACGCGATACCTCGCGGGCCTCAGCAAGCGTGACGCTTGTTGCAGAGCCAAGCCCAACCTCGACCCGGTAAGGGGCTCCACTCGCCGTCTTCCGCCCCTTTACCGCTGAGCGAAAGACCCAAGACTTCGCGCCGCCTCGACCAACGCATAGGTAGAGCCCGCTTTCGTCCGAATACATGCCTGGATCTTTGAGACTGGACACCGCCTTAACCGTCAGCTTGGCCATAACGCCCCCCTTTCGTTCCCACCACTTTTCCAACCATAAGTGGTGGGATTAAGCTGCACAGCGTGAAACTGATTGATACACCATTCTCAATCATGTATCAATTAAATCAGGATGATATGAGACAAATTGCGACAGGGTCAGATAAAGGTGTGGTAGAGCTTGGCTCCACCAAAAAAATCAAAGCCTTAGCGAAAAATTGCTAAGGCTTTTGGGTTTTTCGTCATTAATCTTATGCGTGAGGGCGATTGGTTTTTGGCCCGACCCGCTTTCTTACCGCACGGACATCACGCCGAATGGGCGCCGTCGGCAAGGCCTTTGACAAAGCTCAAAATCTCATCCACCGGGCGCTTTTCCTCGACCATCTTGACGATGGCCGATCCAACCACCGTCCCATCCGCCACACCGGCAATCTCGCGTGCCATCTCGGGGCTGCGGATACCGAAACCGACGATCACCGGCAGATCGGTGCTGGCCTTGATCCGCGCGACTTCTGGCGCCACATCAGAGGCTTGCGCGGCGGCCGCGCCGGTAATTCCGGTGATCGACACATAATAGACAAAGCCGCTGGTATTTTGCAGCACTTTTGGCAAGCGCTTGGCATCGGTTGTAGGAGTGGCCAGCCGGATGAAGTTCAACCCCGCTGCCTGCGCGGGCAAGCACAGCTCCTCATCTTCCTCGGGCGGCAGATCGACGATGATCAGCCCGTCAACGCCAGCGGCCTTGGCATCGGTCAAGAACCTGTCCACGCCGCGCGAATAGATCGGGTTGTAATAGCCCATGAAAACAATCGGCGTGGTCGCATCGCCCTTGCGAAACTCGGCCACCATATCCAGCGTCTTTTGCAGCGTCTGGCCGCCATCCAGCGCCCTTTGCCCGGCAAGCTGAATGGTCGGCCCGTCGGCCATAGGGTCGGTGAAGGGCATGCCCAGTTCAATAATGTCCACGCCTGCGTCCGGCAGCCCCTTCATCAGCGAAAGCGAGCCTTCCAGATCAGGGTCGCCTGCCATGATATAGGCTACGAAGGCCTTTTTGCCCCTGGCCCGCAGGTCGGCGAATTTCTGGTCGATCCGGGTCATGGACATCTCTCCTGTTTCAATCCAGCGGTCTTGCAGAAAAGCCGCGCAAAAATCAATGGGGCTTGGCCACAAAACCCGCCCCAGCTTGCGTAACCCTGCCCTTCTGCCTATGAAGCGGCGGACCGGATAAGGGGAAAAGATCATGGGTTTCAAAATGGGTATCGTCGGGCTGCCGAATGTCGGCAAATCGACGCTTTTCAACGCGCTGACCCGCACCGCAGCCGCCCAGGCCGCGAATTTCCCGTTTTGCACGATTGAGCCCAATGTAGGCGAGGTCGCGGTTCCCGATCCGCGGCTGGAAAAGCTTGCAGCGATTGCGGGGTCAAAGCAGATCATCCCGACCCGCATCACCTTTGTCGATATCGCGGGCCTTGTGCGCGGCGCGTCCAAGGGCGAAGGCCTTGGCAACCAGTTCTTGGCCAATATCCGCGAGGTTGACGCCATCGCCCATGTGCTGCGCTGCTTTGAAGACGGCGATGTTACCCATGTCGAGGGCCGGGTGGACCCGATCGCCGATGCCGAAACCATCGAGACAGAGCTGATGATTGCCGATATGGAATCGATTGAGCGCCGCCTCGCGGGCATCGCGCGCAAGATCAAGGGCGGCGATAAAGAAGCGGCAGCGCAAGAACGCCTGATGAAAGCGGCCCTTGCGGCGCTTGAAGAAGGCAAACCGGCGCGCACCATCACCGTGGCCGAAGATGACGCCAAGGCATGGGATATGTTGCAGCTTTTGACCTCCAAGCCCGTGCTTTTCGTGTGCAATGTCGAAGAATCCTCGGCCGCCTCGGGCAACAGCCAATCGGCGCGGGTGGCTGAAATGGCCGCCGCCCAAGGGGCAGGATCGGTGGTGATCTCGGCCAAGATCGAAGAAGAGATCAGCCAGCTGGACGAAGATGAAGCGGTGATGTTTCTGGAGGAAATGGGCCTGGAAGAAGCAGGCCTCGACCGGCTGATCCGCGCGGGCTACCAGCTTTTGGGCCTGCAAACCTATTTCACCGTCGGCCCCAAAGAGGCCCGCGCCTGGACCATCACCAAAGGCACGCTGGCCCCGCAAGCCGCAGGCGTTATCCACGGTGACTTTGAACGCGGCTTCATCCGATCTGAAACCATCGCCTACGCCGATTACATCGCCGGAAACGGCGAAGCGGGCGCACGCGAGGCAGGTAAATTCCGGGTCGAAGGCAAGAGCTATGAGGTCAAGGACGGCGACGTTCTGCATTTCTTGTTCAATGCCTGAGGGGGCGCGTCTTTTTGGATGACCGCGGGCAGGTTAGCGTGACAACACCACACATCCAGTTCGCTTGCCTTATTCGGGAATGTCTTTGAGTAAATGCAATCTATTGGTGCCAAGCGGACCGATTGCATGTCGAAAGCAACAAATTTCCATCCATCTCAAGAAGCCCGATGGTTGGATGTTGGGTAACGCCCTTCCAGACGGATTGGGCGAGTCATTCTTTGACTTTTCCTTCTGGGCGTGTGCAATTGTCGGCAAATGCACATTTCCTGACACTCAGCATTGATGCTGACGGCAATTAGGCCGTGATCAGAGCGAACAATGCAAAGGAGCTTCATTATGTGGGCCATAAATAGCGTTACCAACAACACATCACCGACGCAGAATGTTGCTTTTTCCGACGGTCAAACAATTGGTGCAGTACGAGGGCCAGAGGGCGCATCGTTTCGACTTATCGTCAACGGCTTCGGGTATCTAGATTTTACCGATGTTGGCCATCAGCCCGGAGGGCCGCACTATTGGCAGATCGTGATAGGCAACGGCATCTATTGGTATGACGGGCAGGGCGCCATCGACCTCACAATAGGGAATGACGGCAGCTATGAAATCACCGGTGACGGCAACAATCTAAATGGTCGGTTGACGACGTTCCCGGCCGTTTCTGCAACGGATATTGCGATATTCAAGCAGATGGTGGTCGACAAGTACATTCCCTATCAAGACATTCCTGACGAGCCCGGCAAGACCACCGCGCAATTGACGGCCCTCGGCCTACAGTATTTTCCCTTTTCGCCCGACAGCTTTGAACTCGCCATGTCCATTTATGACTGGACGACAGCAGATTTCACCCGCATCGATTTCATGCGCCTGTTTGCATATACCGGCGTTGCTGGTGTGCCTTTGGACATGAACAGCATTGCCAACTCGATTTGGTCGGCGGATTGGCCACCTTATACGCCACAAAATAGTGATTACATGAATTCCTTCATGATGGTCCCCGCCGATACACTGGCAGATGTACAAGCGCAGTTGGTTGCGAAAGCACCAGCGCTGGCCAGTGGTGTGGCATCCGAATGTGATGTTGTGTTGGCCGCCCTTCGCGCGATGCCACGGACAACAACTTATTCAATACCAAAGCTTTACAGCGGACAGGTTGCGATCAGCAATCTTGGCCTATCCCATTTTGCAACATATTTCCTGGAGCTTCCTGCGAACAGCGACACGTCTTTACCACCGCTTGAAATGCCCTTGAACGATGCGTTGCAGAGCTTTTTGGCGGTCGGAAAAACTGTTACGCTGAAGTCCTTCATGTCCTTCACGGACTCGCAACAGGACGCGATGCACTATTCCAACGGCATTGTGCTTATCGTGTCGCCGCCGGACGGAAGCATCCTTTGGCAAAATGCCACGTATATTACACCGCTATCTGATGGGCCGGAAAAGGTCGAATATCTTTTTGAACCAAATACCAAATTCGCGGTTCAGAAAATCAACACCCTAGTTGAATCCGGCAAAACCTTAACTGAACTTTACCTGCAAGTCTTGAGTTGAACCGGTGGGCTGAAACCCTTCTAGAAAGCACAATCGGTAGGCGCGGGAACACGAGGAGGTACTGAACCGCTTTGCGACCGGTGCGCGGGTTCCTTTGTTTGGTTGCGAGCATGGACTGGGCGACCCGAAAGGTGTTGGCATGGCGGCGCTCGAACCCGCTGGACGCCAGTTTTGTGTTGAAGCGTTGAACGAGGCCATCGGCAAATACGGCAAGCCCGAGATCATGAGTACGGAGAAACAGGAGGCCGTCTATCTGCGCGTATTGTACGACGGGTTCCAAGCCAAACGTGTGATCAAAGACTGGATCCGGTTCTACAACTCCGGGCGGCCCACACAGCCCTCGACAAGCGATTGCCCGTCGATGCGTTCTTCGACACAGAACGAAACCAAAAGGCGGCACGAGACCAACCAGATTACAACCGAGCACGCTGTCCAGTTTTGCCGGACCACTTCAATGGTCCACCACATCAATATTCGTCCAATGATGGGGATGCCCGGCTAGTGCCCCAGGATCTGGCTTAGAAACAGCTGGGCGCGCTCGGTTTTTGGTGAACTGAAGAAGTCTTCGGGATTGCCTTGCTCGACAATCTCGCCCTCAGCCATGAACACGATCCGGTCGGCAACCTGACGGGCGAAACCCATCTCGTGCGTCACGCAAATCATTGTCATGCCGTCGCTTGCAAGTGCGGCCATGACATCAAGCACTTCCGAAATCATCTCGGGGT
>JBAUHP010000473.1:0-2369 GCA_049680345.1 Albidovulum sp.
CTTTGCTTTTTTGAAATGGTAATCCGTTTGATCCAGCCCAATCCTGATTGACTACCGGCTTGGAGCCTTGAACCCCGAGCGATTTTCAGCAGATCCAATAAGATCCGTTTCGGGCGGCAATCCCTGCCATACCTGCAAGGCGCAGCATCCGGGCCGCGCGCTGAAATGTTACAATCCGTGAACAGGGATGTGAGACGACTTTATTAGGTTGCAAAGAACCGGCCTGATAGGCTGTCCACCGGCACAGCCCGAGGGAGCAAGCATGACCTACCGTTTCAAGACCGACCTGAACTGGTCAGATGTGACGCCGAAATCACTGTTCATGAACCGGCGCGCCTTTATCGGCGGGGTTGCGGGGGCCGCCCTTGCCGGGCCTGCGATGACCGGACCGGCGCTGGGCAAGATTGCGGCCCGGCCTTCGGCCTATTCGACCGATGCCAAACCCAATAGCTTTGAAGAGATCACCAACTACAACAATTTCTACGAATTCGGCTATGGCAAGGAAGACCCCGCAGCCTATGCGGGCGGCTTTGTCACCGAGCCTTGGAGCGTGAAGATCGACGGTCTGGTCGATAAGCCCGGCGATTACGCCTTGGGCGATCTGACGGCGGGCATGGTGATGGAAGAACGCATCTACCGGTTTCGCTGTGTTGAGGCATGGTCGATGGTTGTGCCTTGGGTCGGGTTCCAGCTGTCGGATCTGCTGGCCAAGGTCGGCGTGCAGTCGGGTGCCAGATATGTGGCTTTCGAGACCGTGGTGCGCCCTGAAGAGATGCCGGGCCAAAAGGCCGGGCTGCTGGATTGGCCTTACCGCGAGGGGCTGCGGCTGGATGAGGCGATGCATCCGCTGACGATTCTGGCGACCGGGCTTTACGGCGAGGCGATGCCAAACCAGAACGGCGCCCCGATCCGGCTGATCGTGCCGTGGAAATACGGGTTCAAAAGCATCAAAAGCATTGTGCGCATCAGCCTTGTCGCCGAACAGCCTCAGGCCACCTGGAATATGCAAAATCCGCGCGAATACGGCTTCTATTCAAACGTGAACCCCGAGGTAGATCATCCGCGCTGGTCGCAGGCAAGCGAGCGGCCCTTGGGGGCGGGGCTGTTTGGCGGGCGCGTGCCGACGCAAATGTTCAATGGCTACGGCGATGAGGTGGCTGGGCTTTATGCGGGCCAGGACCTGACAAAGGATTATTGATGGGTCTGAGCGCGCGGATAAACGCAGGCATAAAACGCGTGCCGGCGTGGTCTATATATATAGTGGGATTCTTATGGTCGGGCTGGCTTTTGTGGCAAGCGACGACCGGCGGGTTCGGGGTTGATCCGGTCAAGGGGCTGGAACATGCGCTGGGCAAGCTTGGATTGCAGCTTTTGCTGGTGGGTCTGTGCATCACCCCTTTGCGGCGATTTGCCGGGATCAACCTGTTGCGGTTGCGCCGCGCAATAGGGCTGACGGCCTTCTACTATATAGTGCTGCATTTTTTGACATGGCTGGTTCTGGATATGGGGCTGCTGCTCTCTCAGGCCCTGGGCGACATTATCAAGCGCCCCTATGTGACGATCGGCATGGCAAGCCTTGTGATGCTGATCCCGCTGGCGATCACGTCGAACGACCGGATGTTGCGCAGGCTTGGGGCGGCGAAATGGCAAAGGCTGCACCGGTTGACCTATCTTGCGGTGATACTGGCTGCCTTGCATTACATATGGCTGGTGAAGGCCTGGCCGTTGGAGCCGTTCTTGTATCTGGGCGCGGCGGTGGCGCTTGTGGCTTTGCGCTATGTCGCACGGGTGCGCAGCAAGGCCTTTGCCTGAGCGGCGCAGAGGGGCGTGGCGGAGGAATCGCCCCGCAGAATCGCACGAATCTGCGAAAACCCATAGAAATAAGGGATTTTGCGAGGTTCGCGGGTGAATCGCTTGGGTTTCTTTTCGGGAATCGGGGTGAAATTTCGGGCGACGCCGTTGAAAACCCAAAGCCGCATCGCCCGAGTCTGTGGATAAACCGGTAAAACCGCTGCCATCGAACGGAGCTCGCGAAATCTTCTTGCTTAAATTGGGGTCATATTGTTGCCATCATTGCGCTAACCCCCAGATATTGAGGAAAAAACAGGGGTCGAAGAAAAAATGTCATAAAACCGAAAAAAACCACTTGCGGTCATCGGCGCACCGACCTAAACACCGCCTTACCGAAGCGGACAACACGCCGAGGCAGACGGAAACGGCGGAAACGCCCGGAAGTCGAAACAGAAAAAAATTGAGGATATGCAGGCGGGCGCGCCAAACAAGTTAGGCGCTTCCGGTTGATTTTGTCTCTCACGCTCTTTGAAATCGCTGGTTACTGAAGAGATATGTGGGCGGTTTGGTCCTTTCGA
>JBAUHP010000474.1:0-2252 GCA_049680345.1 Albidovulum sp.
TCCCCGCTGAAGATCGGCACGCGCGGCTCGCCTCTGGCGCTGGCGCAGGCCCATGAGACCCGTGATCGGCTGATGGCGGCGCATGATCTGCCCGAAGCGGCCTTTGAAATCGTGGTGATCAAGACCACCGGCGACCGGGTGCTTGACCGGCCTTTGAAAGAGATCGGCGGCAAGGGGCTTTTCACCAAGGAAATCGAAGAGGCGCTTTTGGCGGGCGGCATCGACATCGCCGTGCATTCGATGAAAGACATGCCGGTGGCACAGCCCGAGGGGTTGCTGATCGATTGCTATTTGCCGCGTGAAGATGTGCGCGATGCCTTTGTGTCGCTGGGCGTGGAGGCTTTGCTGGATCTGCCCCAAGGTGCCGTGGTCGGATCCTCCAGCCTGCGCCGCCGGGCGCAGCTGGCATACCGGCGTCCCGATCTGAAGCTGGTCGAATTTCGCGGCAATGTGCAAACCCGGATGAAAAAGCTGCATGACGGCGTGGCCGTGGCGACCTTTCTGGCGATGGCGGGTTTGAACCGTCTTGGCATGGCCGACGTGGCGAAGGCGGCGATTGCGCCCGAAGAGATGTTGCCCGCCGTGGCGCAAGGTGCGATCGGGATAGAGCGCCGCCTTGAGGATGACCGCGCGGGGGCTATGTTGGCGGCAATTCACGATCAGGCCACGGGCGAGCAGTTGGCGGCAGAGCGGGCCTATCTGACGGCTCTGGACGGGTCATGCGAAACCCCGATTGCCGGGCTGGCCCTGCATGAAGGCACAGGGCTTTGGCTGCGCGGAGAGATTTTGCGCCCCGACGGATCAGAGATGATCACAGGTGAGACGCGCTGTGCCATTGCAGATGCCGCCGATGCAGGCAGGTCGCTGGCACAAGAGCTTTTGTCGCAAGCCCCAAAAGGCTTTTTTGATTGGCGCTAGCTGTTCAGTAGTCACGGGCTCAGGTGAAGGGTGCAAGGCCCTTGCTGGCCAAAAGCGCCGGTGCCTCTGTTTGCAGATGGGTGCGAAAGGCGCGGGCGAGGGGGCTTTCGGCAATCGCTTCGCGCCGCACCAGCCCCACAGCGCGCCAGGCGTCCTGGTCGGCCATATCAAGTGCCACGACCCCTTCGGGCAAGGCAGCACAAGCCAAGGACGGCAAAAGCGTTACCCCAAGCCCGGCTTGCACCATGGCCAAAAGCGAGGTGACGTTGCGCATTGTCAGCTGGGCGGCTTGCGCAAGCCTTGCATAGGCGGGCATCGGCAAGGTGCGCGCAGCCTCGTTCAAGATCAGCGCGGCCCCGGCAAGGTCGGGCCAGTCAACCGGGCGCGTCAGGTTGCACAGCGGGGCCTGGCGCGCGCAGACAAGTTTGAACGGATCGCGAAACAACAGCTCAAACCGCAAGGCAGCCCCATCTTGCGGCGCGCCGCAAAGACCCAGATCGGCCTGCCCGGTCTTGACCAGACGCGTCACCTCGGCGCTGTCGGTATCGGTGAGGCTTACGGTGATCTTGGGGCGCGCGCTGACGAAGCCTTGCAAAAGGGCGGGCATCAGATGGGTGGCGACCGATGGCACCGAGGCAAGCCGCAGCTGGCCCATGCGGTCTTGGGCATAGGCCATGATCATCTCTGTGGTGCGGTCATGATCGCGGATCAGCACCTCTGCCGCCTCGGCGGTGAAGCGACCCAGATCGGTCAGGCTGTTCTTGCGGTCGCCATCGAACAGCGCGCCGCCAAGCTGGGCCTCAAGCCCCGAAAGGGTCATAGAGACCGCCGATTGGGTGCGCCGCAAGCGGCCTGCGGCATCTTTGATGTTCCCGGCTTCGGCGACGGTCAGGAAACTGCGCAGGGCTTCAAGCTTGATCATCGGGCATCTCCGGCAAGGTGTTGTGAGGTCAATTTCAGAAAAACTGAAACTTATGTAAATATAATGAGATTGATTGAACTGTCCAGCGCAGGCATTTTACCGTGATCCTCGAAATTGTCCGTTGGGCGCTTTGGGGCGAATCGCAACACGCTAAATCTGGGGGACTTCACCAATGACAATCGAAACGCGCCTTTTTATCGCGGGCCGCTGGCAGGACGGTGAAAGCACTGTTGAAAACCGCAGCCCTTCGGATGTGACCGACCTGATCGGCGACTTCGCCCAGGCCAGCACGGCGCAGCTTGACGAAGCCCTTGCCGCCGCGCGCGCAGCCCAGCCGCTTTGGTGGGCCGCCGGCATCCAAAAGCGCCATGATGTGTTGATGGCGATCGGCACCGAGTTGATGGCGCGGGCC
>JBAUHP010000475.1:0-4117 GCA_049680345.1 Albidovulum sp.
TGCCGCAGATTTTACCAATGCCGAAGGCAAGCCATTGATGGCCGTGATGTTGTTCGACATCGGGGTTGAGGCGGGCGGGCTGGGCGTGGACGCGCTGGCGGCCTTGCCCTTTGCGGTGACAATCGCGATCGACCCTGAACGCCCGGATGCAGGCCGCGCGGCGGCCGCCTACCGCGCTGCGGGATCCGAGGTTGCGATTTTTGCGCGAAACCTGCCGGTTGGCGCCTCTGCCTCAGATCTTGAGGTGGCGTTTCAGATCTATCAGCGCGCCTTGCCGGAAGCCGTGGCCTATACCGGTGCTGTAACCGCCGAGTTCCAGCGAAATGCGCGCATGGCCCAGCATCTGACCCAGTTGCTTGGCATGAACGGCCTTGGCCTTGTCGGCTATGATCAGGGGCTGAACCCCGGTCGGCGCGCGGCAGAGCGTGCCAATATTCCGCATGCGTCAATCGACCGGCTGTTTGATCAAGCCGATGGTGGCTTTGGCAGTTTGGCCCGCGAATTGGACCGCGCGACCTTCACGGCCGCGCAAAAGGGCAGCTATCTGATCGCCTTGCCGGCAAGCCCCGAGGCGGTCGCGGCTTTGGTTGACTGGGCGGGGGGGCCGGCGGCGTCAAGCATTGCGCTGGCGCCGGTGTCGGCGGTCATGGCGGAGACCCAAGGCGCGAACTGACCTTTCTTTGCGGCAATGGCGCAAGCGGGTCAGCTGTTTGCGCGCCGCACAAACAGGCCTGCATCCTCGGCTGCCTTGCGCAGGGCTTTGGATTTATTGACCGTCTCTTCAAATTCAGCCTGCGGGTCGCTGTCAAAGACAACACCACCACCGGCCTGAATATAAAGCTTTTCGTCTTTGACAACGGCGGTGCGCAGCGCGATGCACATATCCATCTCGCCATTGGCGGCGAAATAGCCGACGCCACCGCCGTAGATGCCGCGCTTTTCAGGCTCCAACTCGTCAATAATCTCCATCGCGCGCACTTTTGGGGCCCCCGAGACGGTGCCCGCAGGCAGGCCGGCAAGAAGTGCCGACAACGCGTCCTCGCCCGGGCGCAGATCACCCACGACGTTTGAGACGATGTGCATGACGTGGCTGTAACGCTCGATGATGAACTTTTCCGTCGGGCGCACCGATCCTATCTTGGCGACCCGGCCCACGTCATTGCGGCCCAGATCCAACAGCATAAGATGTTCGGCCAACTCTTTTTCGTCGGCCAAAAGATCGGCCTCATATGCGCGGTCTTCTTCAAGGGTGGCCCCGCGTGGCCGGGTGCCCGCAATCGGACGCACGGTGACTTCGCCGTCGCGCAGGCGCACCAGAATTTCGGGGCTGGCGCCGACGATATGGAACGCGCCGAAGTTGAAGAAGGTCAGGAAGGGGGATGGGTTGGTGCGGCGCAATGACCGGTAAAGTGCGAAGGGCGGCAAGGTGAAATCGGCGGTCCAGCGTTGTGACGGGACGACCTGAAAGATGTCGCCCGCGCGGATATATTCCTTGGCCTTGTCAACGGCGGCGCAATAGGCTTCGGGGGTGAAGTTTGATTGGTATGCGCCAAGATGGGCGCTATCGCCAAGGCTGCGGCTTTCGCCAGCAGGGGCGCGTTCCAGATCGCGCACCGCGTCCATCACCCGTTCAGCGGCCTGTGCATAGGCCGCGCGTGCGGAAAGGCCCGAGGTGGCCCAGGCGGGCGAGCAAACGGTGACTTCCCCCTTCACGCCGTCAAGCACGGCCACCACAGTTGGGCGCATCAACATCGCATCAGGTGCGCCGATCGGATCGGGATTGATATTGGGCAGGTCTTCGACCAGCCGGATCATGTCGTAGCCCAGATAACCAAAGAGGCCCGCCGCAATCGCAGGCATGCCTTCGGGCATCTCGATCCGGCTTTCGGCGATCAGCTGGCGCAAGGTATCAAGTGGACTGCCGGGCAAAGGTTCAAACGCCGCGTCATCATATCTTGCCTGACGGTTGATGCGGCTTTTGGTGCCGTGGCAGTCCCAGATGACATCCGGTTTCAGGCCCACGACCGAATAGCGCCCGCGCACCTCGCCGCCGGTGACCGATTCCAGCATGAAGCTCATCTTGGCGGCATCGGCGAGTTTGAGCATCAAAGAGACGGGCGTATCAAGGTCTGCGGCAAGCCTTATATAGACCAGCTGGTTCTTGCCAGCGGCCCAATCGGCCTCAAACTGTTCAAAAGTGGGGGTCAGGTTCACGGCGGGCCGACCTATTGCATCTGCGCGTTGACGGCCGCGATCACTTGGGTGTTGAGGGAAATACCAACCTCGGCCTGTGCTGCGCGGGTAAACATCTCGAACAAATCGCGGGCAACGGATTGGTTCAGCCGATCGCTGATCTGGTCGCGCATGGCGGCCACTTCGGGCGATGAAAGATCAGCGGGGTTCAGCGATTCCAATGTGACAAGATAGACGCCGCCGTCTGCCTCAATCACGCGGCTGGAGCCTGCTGTCATCTCAAACACCGCAGCGCCGATTTCGGGTGAGGCGTCTGCTATGAAACCACCGCGGGCGAATGCGTCGTAATGGGTGGTGATAAGGCCCATGCCTTGCAAATTGGCGCCATTTTCCAACTGCGCCAAAGATTCGCCCGCCAATGCGACCAACCGCTTTTGGGTCTCATCGGCTGTCCAATCAGCGATGACCTGTTCGCGCACCTCATCAAGCGGGCGCAAGGCGGGGGGATCAATGGCATCAAGTTGCAAGGCAAAGACGCCGCCATCATCCAAGCCTTCAAGGGTAGGGAAGCTGTCGGTGGTTGCGGCTTCGGCGGCGGTGCGGAAGGCTTCATAGCCACTGATCCCGCCTTCGCTTTCGCCGCTGTAATCAATCGCGCCCAGCTTCATATCGGTTTCATTGGCCAGATCGGCAAGGCTTGCGCCGCCTGCCAAAATATCTTGAATCGTCTCGACCTGATCGTTGATCTGGCGGCGCGCGCGGTCAATCGCCACTTCTGAACGCAGATCGGTCCGGGCCTCTTCGAAAGTGGTGGTCTGGGCTGCCAAAATGCCGTTCATCGCGAAAAGAGCGGGGCCAAGATCGGTATCAATCGGGCCCACAACGCCGGGCGCTTCCAAGGCGAATACAGGCTCTGCGGCAGTGCCCAGTTCATCTGGCGTCGCTTCGCCCAGATCAATGTCGTCCAAGGAAAGGCCGCGTTCGCGCGCAAGATCTTCAAAGCTGACCTCGCCTTGATCAAAGCGGGCCTTTGCGGCGGTTGCCTGTTCCGACGTTGGATAGACAAGACGTTCAACCAAGCGCCGTTCGGGCAGAACAAATTCTGCTTTGCGCTGGTCATAGAGGTCTTGCAGCGCTTGATCGTCAACTTCAACGCTATCGACAAGATCATCGGGAGCGAGCCAAGCATAGGTGATCTTGCGCAACTCAGGGCGCATATAGGCGTCACCATGCGCGTCATACCAGCCTTGGATCGCCGCGTCCGAGGGGGGCGCTACGGGTTCGGCCAGATCCGATGGCAAGAGTTCAGAGAAGGTGAAGGACCGCGTCTCGGCGGCCCATGCGGTGAGCCGGTCAACCTGTGCGTCGGGCACGGCTACGCCCCCCAGAACCGCGCCTTGCAAAAGGGTGCGTGCGGCTTCGGCGCGCAGGCTTTTTTCAAATTCTGCTTCGCTAAGGCCTTGATCATTCAAGTAAATATTATATGCGCCGCGATCAAACGTGCCGTCGGGGCCCTGCAAGGCGGGGGCCGTTACGATGCGTTCACGCACTGCGGCGTCACCCACTGAAAGCCCAAGCTTATGCGCTTCATTTTCAAGCGTTGCCGCCGCGATGATCTGTGCTTGCGTGGTTCTGTCCAGCCCAAGGGCCTGGGCTTGGGCAAAGCTGATATTTTGCCCCATCTGCGCCGAAAAGGCCCGAATCTCGCGTTGCAAGGCATTGGCATATTCGTTCACGGTTATCTTGCGGTCGCCAACGCGGCCAATCTCTGTGGCGCTGCTTGAAAAGCTGGTGACACCAAAGCCCCCAAGCCCCAGAAGCATCAGGGCGATCAATATCCAGATGACAGTGCTGCCACCTTTCTTTCGCAAGGGCGTAGACATAGATCAAGGCTCCCCGTTTTGCCGTTCTGCAGGTGTTTAGG
>JBAUHP010000476.1:0-11509 GCA_049680345.1 Albidovulum sp.
GGAACAGACTGTCGGGATTGCGTCGGTCGACGGTATAAGCCCCTTCGGGCGTTTTCCCGTCACCCTCGAACTGCTTGGGCCCCTCGGGCGCGAAACCGAGGTCTATCCTGTAGGCTTTCAGGACCGAAGTATTGTTGAACAGGAACAGGTTCCGGTCACCTTTGAACATCTGCAACCGGGTGACTTCAGGCCCATCGTAGGTTCGGAACTTGTTGGCGCACCCTGCGAGGCCAAGTGCAAGTCCACCCAAGAGTGCCGTTCGGCGTGTCGTTTTCATCATGTCGTCCGCTCGATTTTCTGCGTGTCTTTCGTATCGGTGTCGGGTTGCACTATCAATCAATGGCCATGTACCAGTGCGCCCTGCGCCATCTTCTCTCCGACTTTTTCTCCTCCCGATGGATCGGGCCGATCCTTCTCGGCCCGAAGCAGCCTTAGCGCGTTGGCGACGACCAGCAGAGACACGCCGACATCCGCAGCGATGGCACCCCACATTGTCGCCATACCGAATGCGGTCAGCCCGACGAACAGCGCCTTGGTCGCCAAGGCGATGCCGATGTTCTGACGGATGATGTTCATGGTCCGTCGCGAATGGCCGATCAACCAAGGCACCTTGCCGATGTCGTCCGTCATTAGGGCGATATCTGCGGTTTCGATGGCGGCGTCCGATCCGACCGCGCCCATTGCGATAGCGAAATGTGCCCTTGCCATGGCCGGTGCATCGTTCACACCGTCGCCGATCATTGCCACAACATCGTAGTTAGCGACCAGCTCCTCGATCGCTGTCACCTTGTCTTCGGGCAGCAGTTCTGCGCGAACCTCATCGATACCAACTTCCGCCGCAACGGCTCGTGCCGTGCGTTCATTGTCGCCGGTCAGCATGATAATCTTTTGCACGCCCTGGGCATGCAGACGCGCCACGACCCCCTTCGCATCCGGGCGGATACGGTCGCGCAGTTCGATCAGGCCGAGCAGGCGGTCCCCGGAGCCTACGGCCACGAGTGTGCTGCCAGCCCCCTCGATCCGTTCCAGCAGGTCGCGGGGGATCGCTTCGCCAAGCCCCTTCTCGGTCGCAAATCGATCCGAACCGAGCCAGACGGGCTGACCCTCCCAGGTTCCCTCGACACCGCGGCCCGGCACCGTTTTAGTGTCGGTAGCCGCCGACTGCTTCAACCCGTCGCGTTCGCCGCGCGCCAGGATGGCCCGCGCCAAAGGATGCGAAGAGCGGGCTTCCAGCGCGACAGCGGCGCTCAGAAGGTCGCGTTCGACCGTGCCGCCTAAAGGATGCAGGCCCGCGACCTCCGGTTCTCCCATAGTAATCGTCCCGGTCTTGTCCATTGCCAGAGCCGTCAGACGCGAGGGGGCTTCGACATAGGCACCGCCCTTGATCAGCACGCCATTGCGTGCCGAGGCCGCGAGCGAGGCAACGATGGAAACGGGTGTGGAGATAACCAGCGCACAAGGGCAGGCGATCACCAGAAGGACCAGCGCATTGTAGAACCAGTAGTCCCACGCCCCCGCGAACAGCAGCGGCGGCACGACGGCGATCAGAACCGCCAGCACCATCACGATGGGCGTGTAGATACGAGCGAATTTCGTGACCCATTGCTCCACCTCGGCCCGGCGCGAATGCGCATCGCCTACCATGCGAATGATTTTCGATAGCACGGTATCGCCTGCGGCCTTGGTGGCCCTGACCGTCAGCGTGCCATCGCCGTTAATCGTCCCGGCATAGACCTCGTCACCAGTTTCCTTAGCCACAAGGGCACTTTCTCCGGTGATCGGAGCTTGATCGACATCGCCCCGACCCTCGGTGACTTCACCATCAAGGGGGATACGATCACCGCCCCGGACGACGAAGTGATCTCCGATCACAACCTCGGCGGCGGGAACGTCGGTCTCCGATCCGTCAGCGCGAATGACGCGCGCTGTCGGCGGAGCCAGGTCCAGCAGGGCAGAGACCGCATTGCGCGCACGTCCCACGCTCCAGGATTCAAGGGTGAGCGACAGGGCGAAGAAGAAGGCGACCGTTGCCGCCTCGAAAAATTCGCCCAGCCCGATCGCCCCGGCCACGGCGACGATCATCAGCAGGTTCATGTCAGGCGAAAGTCGGCGCGCGGCGGACCATGCCTTGGGGGCGACCAGCCATGCTCCGAACACCACCGCCAGCATGAACAGTCCCATCTCGACCAGAGGCATAGACGTCTCGCCATGACCGGAGAAGAGCCTTAGTGCGCCTCCGGCCCCGGTCTCGATGATATGGTAGAGGAATCCCGCAGCCCAGAAGCCACCGCTCAGGCCCGTGAAAAGACGCTGGCGCGCAAAATGGGCCGCCTGATCCGCTTCGGCGCTTTCGGCATCCCACATCTTCGCGCTCATGCCGGTCGAGCCGACGATCTTGATGATCTTGTCGTCGCTGAGCGGTTTGGCGCTTTCGAGGATGGTCATCCTACCATTCAACACATCGAAGGCCAGATGCTCGCTGCCGCCGACTTCCGGTCCGACGACCTTGTTCAGGATCGCGACCTCTTCCGCACAATCCAGCCCGTTAACGCGAAAACTGCGTCCGGAGGATGGTGGAGGTGCTGCCACCTGCGCGGTGTCTTCGGCCGTCTGGCCGCAGCAAGCCTTTGTGTCTTTGCGATCATCCTGATGACCGTGCGGATGCGTGTCTGGACCGTCGTGGGACATGGGAAACCTCTGAGAATAAGCGTTGAGCCAAAGATAGGAGCTTCAGTTGCTAGAGGTTCAAGAAGTTTCTTTCATGTTCTGATCGGGCGGCCGCAACAGTCAGAACTTATCCATCGCGACCCTGTTCGGTCCCTCGATCCGATGACATTCGGCCTTTGACTTGACCCCTTCCCCACCTGTTGCGGGTCACCGGGCTCTAGGCTCCGGTGGGCGGTGCCCCCCGGGTGCTAAAGGGCCTCCTGCTCTCCAGCGCCTGCGATAGTGCATGCTCACAGCTTCCGACAATAGAGCTCAAGTCGATGGTGAATGACCTCGTAGCCAAGCTTCTTTGCGATTTCTTGTTGTAATTGTTCAATTTCTTCCGATTGGAATTCAATAACTTCATCAGACTCTAAATCAACAATGTGGTCATGATGCTCTGATATTGTGCTTTCATATCTGGCACCATGTCCCTCAAAACAGTGCCGTTCAGCTACGCCGACCTTTTCCAGAGATGCAAGGTTTCGGTAAACTGTGGCTAGGGATATCGACGCATCCGATGCCCTTAAGCGTCGGTACAGTTCCACGGCATCTGGGTGATCCTCAGATTCAAGCAATGCCGTTAGCAAGGCGACCCTCTGATTGGTGATGCGCAATCCATTGCTGGCAATGATGTCGCAAGCTCGTGATCCTGCTGGGTCCTGATCCTGTCGCACATCCGACGTCATACTCTCTCTCCTCAAGGAAGGATCTCTAGTTGCAACTAATTCTCAGTTGCGTTTAAGTTAATGCATAATGCGAATGATTCGCAACAACGCTGACTGCCTGACAACCACTGCAATCCGTCAACAACAACGTGTTCGGCCGCAATCCTAGGAGAGAAACATGGAACCCGCAGATCCTCGGCACGAGACTGTAAGTCGCCGCGGCGTTCTCCTGGCGGGTCTTGCGGCTGCGGGGGGCTCTGTCGCTGTTGGAAATAGTTCGACAGCACAGGAAGCTCATCCAAACGTGGCCGTGGCGGTTAACGGACCACCTGCATCCGCGCCGACAATGACAACACATGGAAACATGATGACGGTCGGCGAAGTGGACAACCAAGCCAACGGATTTGACCCGGTGGCAATGCTGACGGATTGGGATGTCGGTACGACCGAAATCCTACCTGACGGGCGTACGCTCAGAACGTTCCAAGTGGATGCGGAAGACAAGGAGATCGAAATTGCCCCAGGCGTCTTTTTCCCTGCCTGGACATTCAACGGCCGTGTCCCCGGCCCCGCACTTCGCGCGAAAGAAGGCGACCGGATCCGCATTGTGTTCCGGAATTTCGGATCGCACCCGCATTCTATGCACTTTCACGGTATCCACTCCGCGCGGATGGACGGCGTGAACGGAACTCCGGGCATGATTGGCCCGGGCGAGGAATTCACCTATGAATTCGACGCCAAACCATTCGGCTGCCACCTGTATCACTGTCACGCACTGCCCCTGAAACGTCACATGGCCAAGGGCATGTATGGCGCTTTTATCGTCGATCCTGACCCGGAAAGGCACCCTGATCAGACAGACGTCGCCCGTTCGCGCCTGATGGGAACCGCCGAAAATGCGGAGTGGCAGGAACTGCTGATGGTGATGAACGCCTTCGACACAAACTTCGATGACGAGAACGAGTTTTACGCTGCGAATACAATCGCCTTCGCCTATATGAAGACCCCGATCAGGATCGAAAAGAACCGGCCCGTGCGCATCTACTTGATCAATACCGTCGAATTCGATCCGATCAACTCGTTCCACCTTCATGGCAACTTCTTCGATTATTATAACCAAGGCACGACATTGACGCCCACCATGCGCACCGTCGACATCATCACCCAATGTCAGGCAGAACGTGGCATCCTTGAATTCAGCTTCGCCGACCATGAACCGGGGCTCTACATGTTTCACGCCCATCAGGCCGAGTTTACTGAACTGGGCTGGATGGCGAATTTCGACGTGGTGGATACGTGAACATGGAGGATCAGCCAACACTCTCGGAACCCCGGCGCCCGCAGAATCTCATCTGGCTGCTGATGCCGCTCGCGCTCTTACTTGCCGCAATCGGCTGGATCGTTTTTGCAGACCCCTTCCAGAGTTTCAGAAACGGTGCACCGCCCGTCGAAGGCGTGACATTCGAGCGGACCATCCTGAACGATCAGGGCCTGAGGATGCTGGTTCGGGCGGGCGGCTCTGAGCCCATGCGCATCGCTCAGGTACAGGTTGATGCCGCGTATTGGTCATTTAACCAAACACCGCCGGGAGACATATCGCGCGGTGCCTCGGTGTGGCTGGATGTCCCCTATCCATGGGTGCTGGGCGAAGCCCACGCCGTGACCCTTGTCACAACCACCGGTGCGACGTTCACCCATGAAATCGAGGTGGCCGTTCCGACACCGAAGGTCACGGCGGGCCAGCTGAGATTTCAGGCATTGATCGGTATCTTTGTGGGTATCGTGCCAATTTGTTTTGGTCTGATGTTCTATCCGGTATTGCGCGATGTCGGTCAGGGCGGCATGAATTTCCTGATGGCGCTGACCATCGGCTTGCTGTCCTTCCTGTTGGTCGACTCGGCTGAGGAGGCACTGGAACTCGCAGGGAATTCAGCAGCCCTATTTCAGGGCCCGGTCATGGTGGTCCTGGTCGCGGCCGCCACGTTTTTGCTGCTCATGGCGGTGGGGCAACGTGGCGGACCACCGACGGGGCTGACGCTCTCAACGTTCATAGCCCTTGGCATCGGATTGCATAATCTCGGCGAAGGGTTGGCGATTGGGGCCGCGTTTGCAGCGGGATCAGCGGGTCTTGGCACATTTCTGGTGTTGGGCTTCACGCTCCACAACATCACCGAAGGGATCGGCATCGCAGCACCCGTCCTCAAGAAACGCCCGCCATTGTGGGCATTTGCCGGCCTCGCCCTTCTCGCCGGCGGTCCCGCGGTTATCGGCATGTGGCTGGGCAGCCTTGCATTTTCGCCGCAGTGGGGCGCTTTCGCCTTGGCTATCGGCGCAGGCGCGATCCTACAGGTTGTGGTTCAGGTTGGTGCCTACGTGATGCGGAGCAATCGGCTGGGTCTGGAGACGTTCCTGAGACCCTCTATACTGGGTGGCCTAACCGCTGGCGTGGCATTCATGTATATCACAGCAGCATTCGTAAAAGTTTGAGACCAACCGTTCAAAACTCGATTGCGTCGTCGGCTTTGGCTTTGTGCTCTGGTTCGGTATGAGTGTTTACGGTGCTGCCTGCAATCTGGCGTTTCAACGCAAGTTCAATCCAATCACAAATCTCATGGGCCTGTGACATATTCATAATTCCCTCGCTTGCTTAAATCGCCGGATGTTTTGCCTTCTGGGCCTGGTTCCGTCTGGACAAGAGTGTGTTCTGGCTGGTGCTGGGGATGCTGTCGTTGATGGTTTTCGCCTGGTTGCTGGCCCTCAGCCCCGCCGATCAGGCTGGACGCGCCAATGTTGTTTACGGTGGCATCTACATCGTATCGTCACTGCTCTGGCTACGGGGTGTCGAAGGACACCGACCGGACCAATGGAATGTTATCGGAGCGGCCATTTGCCTAGTCGGTGCGGGTATAATTCTCTGGGCACCGCGTGGTATTTGACGCGGCTCTGCCGTAACTTTGTCTTCCCCGAAAATCGTGATTAGTCTTTCGTTTCACAGGTTCCATTGATCTGGGAATTCTGCACATTCGGAAGGTTTTCCTGAGTCGCAGACCGTGCGCAAACGCTGGAGCGTCCGATCAGATCGCTTTCTGGTTCACCCGCTTCGACAAGTCGGCGGCGCTCTCCTTGCGCTCGCTGTAACGGTCGAGCAGGTAATCCTTGTTGTCGCGGGTGAGCATCGTGAACTTCATCAGCTCCTCCATGACATCGACCATCCGATCGTAGAACGGTGAGGGCTTCATGCGCCCCGCCTCGTCGAACTCCAGAAACGCTTTTGGTGTGGACGACTGGTTCGGAATGGTCAGCAGGCGCATCCAGCGGCCGAGGATGCGGAGCTGGTTCACGGCGTTGAAGCTCTGTGAGCCGCCGTTGACCTGCATGACGGCCAGTGTCTTGCCCTGCGTCGGGCGCACGCCGCCAAGCGATAGCGGTATCCAGTCGATTTGGGCTTTCATGATGCCGGTCATCGCGCCGTTCCGTTCGGGTGAACACCAGACCATGCCTTCGGACCAGATAGCGAGATCGCGCAGCTCCTGCAGCTTCGGACGATCGGCGTCCGCGTCGTCCGGCAAAGGCAGGCCGGAGGGGCTGTAGGTCCGCGTCTCGGCCCCCAGACGCGTCAGCACGCGGGCGGGGCTTCCTACGTCTTCAGGCGACTGAACGAGCGGTCCCGGAGCGATCCGTAGAGCAGCAGGATGCGCGGGGCTTGCGTTGCCCGCGCGGGGTGCCAGCAGGTGATCTGTGTTGATGGCGTGGAAATGGGCTTCTGCGAGGTTCGGTATATCAGCCAACGCGGCGTCCTTCCGAGTCAATCAGCGGCGTGCCGTCCTCTTTGGCAATAGGGCCAAGGGGAGATGGTCGAGAAGATTCAGCACGGCGTCGCTAGGGCGGCAGGGCCGGACGCCCTTGGGCGCGAAGACGATAGGACCATTGACCAGAATAGGATGTTCCAGCATCGCGGCAAGCAACGTGTCGTCGTCCACCGAAAGATCAAGCAGGCCCAGCTCCTCTGCCGGGGACTTCGTCACCCGCAGGGCGGTGCGAGGCGTAAGGCCTGCGGCGGCGAACAGCGCCAGAAGCTGCGGGCGGGTCTAGCCGGTTTCGAGAAAAGGAACGACGCCCGACGCCTCGATGATTGCCAGCACGTAGCGCGAGGTGCCGCAGTCGGGATTGTGATGGATGACGACGGTCATGCGGACCCTTCCTTGGGAAACCAGTGCGGTTTGCGAAGGCGAAGAGGGACAGCATCACCAGCACCTCGATCAGCACGCCGACGACCGTGGCCAGCGCCGCACCGGACCCCAGACCGAACAGGCTAATCGCGACGGCGACGGCCAGTTCGAAGAAGTTGGACGTGCCGATCAGGGCGCAGGGTGCCGCCACGTTGAACGGGATACTCCAGGCGCGCGCCGCGCCGTGGGCCACGAAGAAGATGCCGTAGGACTGGATCAGCAGTGGCACGACGATAAGCACGATGACGAGCGGGCGGTCGAGGATGACCTCGCCCTGAAACCCAAAGAGAAGCACCACCGTCACCAGCAGCCCGACGATCGAGAACGGCTGCACACGGGTCTTGAACGCGTCGATCGCCGTCTCGCCACCCTTCGCAACGAGGCTCCGGCGTGTCAGGTAGCCCGCGAGCAGCGGCAGCATGACGTAGAGGCCGACCGACAGCAGCAGCGTGTCTCAAGGCACGACCGATCTCATAATCGTCCCCCCTTTCACTCGGGGACGAGTTCTGCAATCTTTTCAAGAAGTGTACCACGCTCAATCACACCGGGGATTATTTCGTCACCCAATACGAACGTCGGCGTTCCAGTTATACCCAAAGCTTCTGCGAAACGCAGAGAGGCAGCAATGTGATCACTCACTGAATCAGATTGCATATCTGTTTTCAAAATTTCGAGATCGAGCCCCACATCGCCTGCAATTTTCATAACGCTTGCTTCAACGGCTTGCGCGTTCAATGCCATCATTGCCTCGTGAAACTGCTGATATTTACCTTGATTTCTCGAGGCAAGTGACGCGCGCGCCGCAACTTCGGAACCGGGCCCTAGGATTGGGAATTCACGATAAATAATGCGGACATCCTTGCTTGCCTCCAGTACCGCTTTGACCTCAGGTGCCGCGCGGCGGCAATATCCGCAGTTATAATCAAAAAATTCGACTAGCGTGACGCTGCCATCCAAGTTCCCGAAGATCGGAGCATTCTGTTCGAAATCATCGCGCAACTCAGACAGGGCGTCAGTCTGCGCTTCGGCGAGCGCTACATTTTCACGTTCCTGAAGGATTGCAAGCGCTTCGATCAGAATTTCGGGTTTTTCCAAGATCGCTTCAAGTGCGAGACGCTTGATATCTGCTTCATTGAGCTCTTGTGCGGCCACAGTAGTAACAGGAAATGCTGCTAATACTGTTGCAAGAACAATTTTCGACAGGCCGCGTCGCGCTAATAACATCTTGAATCCTTCCTAGGATTGAGAGAGATCCGGGGTGATTGAGTTATCTTCCCTAGGAAATCTTCTGCTGAAAAGCTAACAAAACACGCTGATCTCGCCAAGGCAGTGTTCTAAGTTGCGGGGTATAGGATCACACGGGTGTCCAGCGGGACTTTATCATAAAATTGGACAATCTGATCGTTCACCAATCTGGCGCACCCGTTCGAGACTGCACGGCCGATAGTGGTTGGGTCATTTGTGCCATGCACACGCAAAAAGGTATCGCCACGACCCGGTTGAAAAAGGTAGAGGGCCCGCGCACCTAGAGGATTGCTCAGACCGCCAGGCATTCCATTTCGTAAGGGACCATATTTCTGAGGCTCACGACGCAACATGCCCGGGGTCGGTGTCCAGCTGGGCCATTCCTTCTTTGCCCCAACATAGAATTCGCCTGCCTCATAAAGACCCGGGCGACCGATCCCAACGGTATAGCGAATTGCAGTGTTGTCAGGTTGGGTCCAGAAGAGGGCAAACTGGCTTGGGAAAACATGAATTTCGTAGGGATCAGCGCCTCCTGGGATGCTTACTACTTGAGGCAAATACTCCGGCGGCAAATCATACTTTGGCAGCACTACATGAGCTGAAACGGGCTGACTGCACAAAGCTCCGACAGCCCCGGTGGCAAGGAGAAATTTTCTTCGTTTCATGAAACTATGGCTTTCGAGTAGTGAACGTAGAATGAGCGCTGGTACACGAGATCAGACTTTAACAAGTCATGCGAAGTGCGGGATCAAAACAGCTTGACTTGTGTTCCTACTTCGGCGAAAGCGAACAATTCTTTGATATGTTCGTTATAAAGACCAATGCACCCATTTGATGATCGGCGGCCAATCTTCCGCGTGTCTCCTGTCCCGTGGACGCGATAATACTGCCATGACAGGTAGAGAGCGTGCGTGCCCAAAGGATTATCAGGACCAGGTGGAAAGTAGTCGGGCCATTCAGGATTGCGGATTTTCATTGAAGGAGTTGGGCGCCAGCTTGGACCTTCCACTTTCTTGATCACGCTAGTGTACCCGCGTTTGGTAAGATCTTCGGACTCAGGCACACTGGAAGGATAAAGCTTATAAACGCTTTGGTTTTCGGACCAATACTGCACCGCTCGGGAATCTATATCGCAGAGTATTACCCCATGTTTCAGGTTGTCGAAGTGATCCTCCCAATTCGCGACAGCAAAACCGGACGAGTTCCTACGTACAACCGGTGATGCTAGCGGAGGCGTGTTTTGGGCAAATGCGGTGCCCGCTTTCAGAGTGAGGCCGCTCGCCGCTGCTCCAAGCAGGATACTGCGCCGCGAGATAGCCGCATCTTTTACAAACTTCATTCCACTACCCTCAAACTAAACTTTTCCGGTTTCTACAACCTTCACCCACTGGAGGTTCAACCAATTTAATATCACAAAAATGTGAGGTCAGTAATTTTGAGATTTTCGACAGGCGAGTGTTAGCGTCTGAGATTCTCCCCGAAATTCGGACACTGGCGTAAGCTGCGATTTGTAGTCTGCTGATCTTCAACACGAAGGAGATCTGACATGTCGAAACGGAAGCAGAATCGCCCAGAATTTAAGACCAAGGTCGCATTAGAGGCGCTGAAGGGCGAAGAGACGGTCAGCGAGTTGACCAGTCGATTTGGGGTTCACTCAACGATGCCCCCTCAATGGAAATTATATGCCTGCCCGAGTCGCTTCTGAGTGGAAATCAACAGCCTCGGCAGGAAATGGATGCCGCCATGCAATTTCCCGGCGTATCGAACGCCTGGACGATGCCGATCCGGGCGCGCATCGACATGCTGTCCACCGGCATCCGCACGCCTGTGGGGATCAAGGTCTTCGGCACCAGCCTGACCGAGATGGAAAAGGTCGCCCGTGAGGTCGAAGCCGTGGGACGAACGGTGCCCGGAACGACCAGCGCCTATGCCGAACGGGTGATCGGCGGCTATTACTTCGACATCACCCCGGACCGTACAGAGCTTGGCCGCTACGGTCTGTCGGTGCAGGATGTGCAAGAGGTAATCGGCATGGCGTTGGGGGCCAAGGCCATCACGCAGACCGTCGAGGGGCGCGAGCGCTACGACGTCGCAATGCGCTATCCGGCGACACTGAGGTCTGATCCGGAGGCGATTGGGCGCGAGGTTCAGGTTGCACTGCCGGGCGGTGGCACCATTCCACTGGGGGACGTGGCCACCATTGAACGCACCCGCGGAGCTACGTCGATCCGCACCGAGAACGGACAGCTTGCCGTATATATCTTTGTCGATATCGTCGGACGCGATCTTGGCGGCTATGTGGCCGAAGCTCAGGCGGCGGTCGCGGCCTCCGTCACTCTGCCACCCGGCTATTCTTTGGGCTGGAGCGGTCAGTTCGAATACCTTGAACGCGCGAAACAGCGGCTGGCCACTGTTGTGCCGCTGACGCTGGCGCTGATCTTTCTGCTGCTTTACCTAAACTTCCGCCGCATGACGGAAACCTTGATCGTGATGCTGTCGCTGCCTTTCGCTCTGGTCGGTGGCATTTGGCTCATGTGGTTCATGGGCTTCAACATGTCGGTTGCGGTGGCCGTCGGGTTTATCGCGCTGGCCGGGGTGGCGGCTGAAACCGGAGTGATCATGTTGATCTATCTCGATCAGGCGTTGAATGAAGCGCGTGCC